>CALGKJ010000252.1 GCA_937930535.1 uncultured Clostridia bacterium | reverse complement strand
GTATATGGGTGCTGTGGATTGTAGAATATATCATCTACAGTTCCCTGCTCTACTACCTTGCCTGCATACATAACAACGATTCTTTCTGCCATGTCTGCAACAACTCCAAGGTCATGTGTAATAAGTATTATCGATGTATCAAGCTTTTCTTTAAGCTCTCTCATCAAATCTAATATCTGCGCTTGAATAGTAACATCAAGAGCAGTTGTTGGTTCATCAGCTATTAATAATCTTGGTCTGCAAGCAAGAGCTATAGCAATCATGGCTCTTTGTCTCATACCGCCGCTGAATTCATGAGGATATTGATTTACTCTCTTTTCAGGGTTTGGAATTCCAACTAATTTAAGCATTTCTACCGCCTTTTGTAAGGCAGCCTTTTTCGATAGTTTCTGGTGCTTCATTAAGCCCTCAGCTATTTGAATACCAACTTTCATTGTTGGATTTAGTGAAGTCATAGGGTCTTGAAATATCATACCCATTTCTGAGCCTCTTACGGCTTCCATTTGCTTTTCGCTAAGCTTTGTAACCTCTTTGCCATTAAATAATACGCTTCCGCTTTTGATCCTTCCTGGAGGCATAGGTATCAGCTTCATTATGGTTTGCGCTGTAACACTTTTACCACAACCAGATTCTCCAACTATTGCAAGCGTTTCTGCTACACCTAGGTCAAACGTGACTCCTCTTACTGCCTGAACTTCTCCGGCATAAGTATCAAAGGATACGTACAAGTCTTTTACATCTAATAATTTTTCCATAACTATCTTACACCTCCCTACTTTCTCAGCTTTGGATCTAGAGCGTCTCTTAATCCGTCACCAAATAGTTGTAATGATAACATTGTCATACTAATCAAAATTGCAGGTATAAACATTTGATAAGGTCTTGTCTGGAAAACCTGTGCTCCAGCAGCCGCAAGCTGTCCCCAGCTAGTCATTGGCGGATTAACTCCTAGACCTATATAGCTTAAGAATGCCTCAGCAAATATTGCAGAGGGTATAGAGAATGTTAAATTTACAATAATAACTCCCAAGCAATTAGGAATCAAGTGTTTTATAATAAGCCTTGCTGAGCTTGCACCTAATGTTTTTGCCGCCAAAACAAATTCCTGTTCTTTAAGAGCAAGAACCTGACCTCTTACAAGTCTTGCAATACTTATCCAGCCTACCACAACTAATGCTACAATAATAGGTACTATGCCCGGCTTCATAAGCATCATTATTAGAACAACGATTACCAAGAAAGGCAATCCCATAAGTATGTCAACAGTTCTCATTAGTACCATATCCAGCTTTCCCCCGAAGTAGCCGGATGCGCCTCCTAATAGTATACCTATCGCACCTTCAATTAAGGTAACTACTATACCTATAAATAAAGATACTCTCGCACCTACCCATACTCTTGCCCATAAATCTCTTCCTAGCGTATCTGTGCCGAACCAATGCTCAGCGGAAGGAGCTCTATCATTAAACATTAGATTATTATCAAAGTACGAATATTTAACCATCATTGGTCCAATGATAGCCATAGTTATCAGCAATATAAGTATTATCAGTGCAAACATAGACACCTTACTCTTTTTGAGTCGTCTCCATGCATCCTGCCAATATGTCATGCTTGGTCTTACTATCGCTTGACCTTTTTCTTCATTTATACCGACATGCGTAAATTTTTCTCTACTAATCTGCATTCTACTTCTCCCCCCTCTATTTAGAAACTCTTATTCTTGGATCCACAAAACCATATACAAGATCTGTCAGGAAGTTCATTGTTATTAAGAATGTTCCATAGAAAATTGTTAAGCCTAGTATCATTGGATAATCCTGATTATTGATGCTAATAACAAACTGTCTGCCTAGTCCAGGTATTGCAAATACATTTTCTATAACAAATGCACCAGTAAGAAGGCCGGCTATAGTTGGTCCAAGTATAGTTACTATTGGAAGCATAGCGTTTCTAATTTGATGCTTTATGGTAACCTGAATAGGTGAAAGACCTTTTGCTCTAGCTGTTTTTATATAATCAGAGCCTGTTATTTCAAGCATGCTTGTACGCATGTATCTTGAATATACAGCAAGAGTTCCGAATCCAAGACATAGAGTTGGAAGAATTGTATATTTGAAGCCCATTCCCCTTGCAGGGTCAATCCACTTAGCAACGGGCAGCCACCCGAGCTTAACCCCTATTAAATACTGCAAGAAAGATGCCATAACGAAACCAGGTATAGAAACTCCTACAATAGCCAAAAATATTGTCAATTTATCTAATACCTTATCTTTATTTAAAGCTGCAATAATACCAAGAAATATTCCTACAGTACATGCAAATATTACTGCTCTGATACCTAGATTTGCGGATATTGGCGCTGCCTCAGCCAGCATTTTATTTATTGTTCTGCCTTTGTATCTTAGAGATGAACCAAAATCAAATCTCAGCAGGTTCGAAAAGTATTTAACATATTGCACTGGCAGTGGTTTATCAAAGCCGTAATATTTCTCTAAGTTTGCTTTGATTTCAGGTGTTATTTTGGGATTTGTAAACGGATCACCCGGAAGAAGTCTTATTAAGAAAAATGTTAGTGTAACGAGCACCCAAATTGTTATAAGAGAAATTAAAAATCTCTTACCTATATACTTAAACAAACTTAATGACCCCCTTCTTTATTTTATGAATTTTTTGTGAATTTTGAATGAAAAAAAAGCCAAACTTACTTATAAGTTAGATGAAGGTATATGTTATACATATACCTTCATCTTTTAACTATTATTCTTTTATAAATTATTGAGGTAGAATGTCAGCATATACGAAGTCTGGGTCTGCGCCGATACTGTTTCTAACTACTCCTGTTACATAATCAGCTTGTGTGTAGTTTCTGTATCTTAGGTATATTGGTAATATTGGAGCTGCTTCTACAAGTATTTTTTCTGCTTCAGCCATCATTTGGCCTCTCTTAACTTGATCTGCTTCTTTCTTTGCTCCAAGTATTAACTCGTCAAATTTCTTGTCGCCCCAGCTTGTATTGTTGTGTCCGCCGTCAGTTACGAATAGATCTACAAATGTCATAGCGTCATCATAGTCTGGACCCCAACCTGCAAAGTTAAGATCATAATCTTTATCTGTAGCTAATTGAAGCTTTTCTTTGAATTGAACTTGCTTCATTTCAACTTTAACTCCAAGATTCTTTAACCACATATCTTGCAATGCTTCTCCGAATATTCTGGAGCTATCGCCTTCGTAGTTTAGTAATTCGATTGTTGGTAATTTGTCAACTGTTGTTCCTAATGCTGCAAGTGCCTTATCAAGGTGCTCTTTAGCTTTTGCTACGTCAGCATTTGCTGGCCAGAAAGCATATGGATGCTCATTAGTAAATCTGTCCTTAACGCCCATTAGGTTGCCTGGAACAAATCTTAAAGCTGGTAATGAGTCATTCTTAAGAACTGCAGTAATAAGCGCTTGTCTGTCGATAGCAAATCCAAGAGCTAATCTGAAGTCATGGTTTCCTAATACTTTACCAGTTGCAGCTGTTTTACCCTTTGTGTTTACTTCTAGGTAGAATTCTGCGCCGTCAGTATATGATTTAGATTTTCCTTCAGCTTTGTATTTAGCTATGAAGTCTCCAGTTAAACCGCACATGTCAATGTCGCCAGCTTCATACATGTTGATTACTGTAGCTGCTTCAACAACTACTGTGAACTCTATTCTGTCAAGCTTTATAGCTGTTGCGTTCCAGTATTCTGGATTTTTTTCAACTGCGTGCTTGTCATCATGTTTCCATTCTACTAGTTTGAATGGTCCATTAGTAACGAATTTTTCGATTTCTGTACCATAAGCTTCGCCAAATTCTTCAACCTTGTCTTGTCTTGAAGGTAAGAATGAAAGGAATCCAGCTAGTGATAAGAAGTATGCGCAAGGAGTGTGTAATTCAACTACGAATGTCTTTTCATTAACTGCTTTTACTCCAAGTTGAGTTAAATCAGTTATTGCGCCTGTATTTATTTCTTCACCATTTTTAATATAGTATCCTTGGAAAGCATATTCTGATGCTGTCTTAGGATCTACAAGTCTTCTCCATGAATATTCAAAATCTTGAGCTGTAACAGGTTTTCCATCGCTCCATTTTGCATCTCTTAAATGGAAAGTGTATGTTAAGCCATCTTCTGAAATTTCCCATTTTTCAGCCATACCTGGTTGAATTTTTCCATCATGAATTCTTACAAGACCTTCAAGTAATAGGTTGTTAAGACGTATGGAAACTGCGTCTGTACCTATTTGTGGGTCAAGTGCTGGTGGTTCATCGGATGCTACTCTAAGAACCTTTGGTCCTTGAGCTACTTCTGTAGGAGTTGGTTCTGTTCCAGTTGTTGGCTCTTCTTGTTTCTTACATGCTGTAAGTCCTAAGCTAAGAAGCAATACAACAACAAGTACTAATGCTAATGTTTTCTTCATTAATTCATCCCCCTTATTTTTTTTGGCGCATATATATTAATTTTATCGCCTACAAAATTAAAATAATGTTAATTTGACTACAGATATTATTATATTACAATAAACGCCATAACTTTTCAATATATTTGTTTGTAAGAAGTACAATAAAATATATATAATATTTATGGTTTATCAGCCTAAAATATGCCTTGCAGTTACGCTATCTTATAAAGCTTTAGGTATATTTATTCAATAAACTGTTTTTAATTTTTACAGAACTGTTGAAAATACTAAGTTGTTAATACCGAGCCTCGTGCCGAATTGTGTTATTTTTAAGAATATTTAGAATACTATAAAATTAATTATATTTGACATTTGTGAAGTTTTTGTGAAATTTATATGAAACCTTTGTGAACTAATCATGAATAAAGTTGAACTTTTATTCCTCTGTCCAAGCTTTGAAGGCAGCTTCATCAATAACTAATACACCGAGCTCCATTGCTTTTTTCAATTTTGATCCGGCATCTTCACCTGCAAGCACATAGTCGGTCTTTTTACTAACACTCCCTGATACCTTACCGCCAAAGCCTTCTATTATATCCTTTGCTTGATCTCTGGTAAAATCCACTAGTGCCCCGGTTAATACAAATGTCTTTCCCTTAAACCTTACATTTTCTTTAATCTCAGCTTTGTGACTTTTTGTATTAACTCCTAGCTGCTTAAGATTTTCTACCAGTTGTTTGTTTTGAGGCTGTCTGAAAAAGGTTATTATACTCTCTGCCATTTTATCTCCTATTTCTGATATACCAGTTAGCTGCTCATGACTTGCACTGGCCAGCTCATCAATGTTATCAAATCCTTTAGCCAAAAGCTGCGCTGCTCTTTGTCCTATCATTCTTATGCCAAGGGCAAATATCAACCTGCCTAGTGCATTAGTCTTGGATTCTTCAATGGAATCAAGAAGATTATTAACTGATTTTTCACCCATTCTGTCCAGCTTTATAAGCTCATCTTTATGGCTTCTCAAGCTATAGATATCAGCAGCATTTTTAATGTAGCCTTTGTCCATCAGCATAGTTACAATCTGAGGTCCCATACCGTCAATGTTCATTGCATCTCTGGATACAAAGTGGAATAGTGACCGTTTAAGCTGGGCTTCGCAGGAAATATTTGTACATTTAGTCGCGGCCTCTCCAGCTTCTCTGTATGTATCCGCATTGCACACAGGACATTTTTTTGGCATTATAAAGGCGTATTGTGTTCCGTCCCGTGCTTCCTTTACAACCTCTACAACTTCTGGTATTACATCTCCAGCCTTCTGAATAATCACTGTGTCGCCTATCATTATATCCTTGTCTCTTATAAAGTCTTCGTTATGCAGAGTTGCCCTGCTTATTACAGAGCCTGCCAGTCTGACCGGCTCAAGCTCTGCTGTTGGAGTAAGTGCGCCAGTCCGTCCTACTTGAACGGTTATATCCCTTATTTTTGTTTTCTTCTTTTCTGGCGGAAATTTATAGGCTGCTGCCCATCTTGGCGTCTTTGTTGTGCTTCCCAAAATATCTCTTTGTCTTAAGCTGTTTACCTTTATAACCAGTCCATCTATTTCAAAGGGCAGTTCCCCTCTTTTATCAGACCAGTATCTGCACCTTTCTATTATTTCTTCACTGTTGCTGCACAACTCTATGTAAGGACTGACCTTAAACCCATTTGACCTTAAATATTCCAAAGCTTCAATATGCGTATTAAATGTCTTTGAATTTATATTTTCAAGATTAAATATAAATATGTCCAATGGTCTCTCTGCTGCAATTTTTGTATCTAGCTGCCTTATAGAACCTGCCGCTGCGTTTCTGGGATTAGAAAATTGCTGCTCTCCTTGTTCTTCACGCCGTTCATTCAAATCCTCAAAGGCTTTTTTCGGTATATAAACCTCTCCTCTTACCTCAAGATTTACTTCATCTTTTAGTGAGAGTGGTATTGATTTTATTGTTCTTAGATTTGCTGTCACATCCTCACCCTTGATGCCGTCTCCACGGGTTGCACCTCTTGCCAGACTGCCTTCTTCGTAGTTTAGTATCACAGTTAGTCCGTCGATTTTAAGCTCTACTACATAATCCACATCTTCCTCAAGGTTTTTTCTTATTCTTTTGTCAAATTCTCTTATGTCATTATCATCAAAGACATTTCCAAGACTCAGCTTTGGCGTATTATGCACTACTTCGTCAAAGCCCTGCAATACCTGTCCTCCAACTCTTTGGGTGGGTGAATCCTCTTTTCGGAGCTCTGGGTTTTCTCTCTCAAGCTCCAGCAATTCCTTCATCAGCTTATCATATTCATAATCGCTTATAGTCGGATTATCTAAAACATAGTAGCTGTAGTCATGCTGGTTTATCAGCATGGTCAGCTCCTCAATTCTTTTTCTGATTAGTTCTTTATCCATTAAATCACTCCTTGTATACAGTAAATGCTAATTTATTCCTGACATCATATCTTTAATAGCAGCTCTTTAGGAATTTCCTTTATAAATTGAGAAACCGTATTATATGTGGTATTGCCAAACATAGTTCTTTCAAAGGCGGAAGTAAGGTACAGCTTTTGCTTGGCTCTGGTTATACCTACATACATAAGCCTGCGCTCCTCCTCCATCTGTCTTTCCTCAAAGTATGACCTCTGGCTTGGAAATACACCCTCCTCCATGCCTGATAAAAATACTACTGGATACTCAAGTCCCTTGGCACTGTGCAGAGTCATCATTACAATGGCATCTCTGTCATCCTCCAGTGAATCCACGTCTGACATAAGTGCAAGAGAAGCTAAGAAATCCCCTAGGCTGGCTTCTGGATTTTTTTCCTCATATTCCAAGGTAGCAGAAAGAAGCTCTCTGATATTTTCTCCTCTTGAAATTGATTCTTCATCACCTTCCTGCTCCAGCTGCTCCAGATACCCGGTCTTATCCAGTATCTCCTTCAGCAAACCCGATATACCCTTAACCTCTGATACCATCATAAGCCCTGTCATAAGTCTTACAAAGTCCTTAATACTTTTCAGAGCTTTAGCTCCTATCCCTTCTATAGCACCTATTTCAAGAAGGGCATCATACATAGAGCCTCCATTTGCTCTTACATACTCCTGTATCTTGCCTAAAGTTGTATTTCCTATACCTCTTTTTGGTACATTTATTATTCTTTGAAGACTTACATCCTCTGCTGGATTTTGAACAACTCTTAAATAACCGATTACATCCTTAACCTCTTTTCTGTCATAGAACTTAAAGCCTCCAACGATTCTGTATGGTACTCCCTTTGTCATACATGCTTCCTCAAGTACACGAGATTGAGCATTAGTTCTATATAGTATAGCAAAATCTCTTAAATCTCGGTTTTCATCACTATATAAGCGTTGAACTTCTGAAATAATAAAATTTGCTTCGCCCCATTCATCCATAGCATTATAATGATATATTGAGCCGCCGCCCTCATTTTCTGTCCAGAGCCTTTTGCTTTTTCGGGCAGAGTTATTTCTTATAACTGCATTTGCTGCATCAAGTATGGTTTGAGTTGAACGGTAATTCTGTTCAAGCTTTATTACCTTCGCCCCAGGAAAATCCTTTTCAAAATTCAATATATTGCCAATATCAGCTCCACGCCAGCTATATATACTTTGATCATCATCACCTACTACACACAAGTTTTTGTGTTGCTTTGCTAATAGATTAACCAGTCTGTACTGACAGTAGTTTGTATCCTGATATTCGTCAACCATTATATATTTAAACTTGTTCTGATAGTATTGCAATATATCTTCTCTGTAAGCAAGCAGTTCAACGGTTTTGAATAAAATATCATCAAAGTCCAGTGCATTGTTTTTTCTTAGCTTTTGCTGATATAGCTTATATATGTCTGCCATTTTTCTCATTTTAAAATCATGAGCATGCTTTTCATAGTATTTTTCTGCCGAAAGCAGGCTGTCTTTAGCACTGGAAATGGTGGATAGCACTGTTCTTGTAGGAAAGTTTTTTTCGTTTAAGTTAAGCTCCTTAAGACATTCCTTGACTAAGGATTCTTGATCCTTTGTATCGAATATTACAAAGTTTTTCTTATATTGATTCAGCTCTTCTATATTTCTTCTCAAAATTCTTACACAAGCTGCATGAAAGGTGGATATCCACATATCAGCTGTGCTTCCAACAAGGTGTTCAACTCTTTCCTTCATCTCGCTTGCTGCTTTATTAGTAAAGGTTATTGCCAGTATGTTATATGGCATCACAGCTTTTTCTTCTATCAAATATGCTATTCTGCGTGTAAGCACACTGGTTTTTCCTGAACCAGCTCCTGCTAGTATAAGTACAGGGCCTTCCGTTTGCAGAACCGCTTCTTTTTGCGGTTGATTCAAATTTTCCAGATAATTCATTTGTACCTCCGTAATACTTACAATTTAGTTAAATATAAATGATTCTGTGTTAATTTTATATATATTTTCACCTTTATAAATATTTTATATTATATATGAACCGCTGTAAAATTAATTTTATAAAAATATCCAAATTATAGGATTAAAGCTTATAGATAACCAACTCAAAATCCTTTTCGTTAAGAGTTGCTAATCTATAATAATCCTGAATAATTATTAAGCTGCTGCAAAAAATAATATTACAGCAAAAGCTATTACTTAATTTTAATATGGAAGAGAGGTATTATTATGGATAAAAGTACCTATGGACTTCCCAATGCATTTCCTGAAGGCATGATAGAACCTATTGCACAAATGGATCTTGTAATGGCTAAAATAAACTATGATGGTCATAAGCCATATAATGGTATAGATAGACAAATGAATAATAACAATAAGGAGTCTTGATATGAATATAATTGATGATACCTATAATGGCGAAAAATACCCTATAATTGAAAGGGAATATAATGCATATTACTTCCCCGACAACTATAATCCAGATAATATGGAGGATCAAGCTGAAGGTTTGCTGACTTCCTATCAAAATCACCAAGTAATTGAGCCTTATGGACCTGCAATAACCAGATAAAAAAACAGTATTAAAGCGTTATCATATATTTTACGCTTTAATACTGTATCTAATCAGGTATAATTATCACACCTTAAATTTATCTATCAACTGGTCTAATTTATTTGCCATGCTATTCAGTTCATCCAATGCAGCCTTTACTTCTTCGATAGAAGCGTTTTGTCCTTCTACAAGTGTTGCTGCATTTTGTACTGAATAACCAGTATTTTCGATTAACTCTGCAACTCTGCTTATATCCTTAACCATTATTTCTTTTTCCGATGTTATACCTTTAATAGAAGTCTGGACTGAACCAATATTATCATCCAGAATTTTTATTTTTTCATTTATATGCTCAAAAAGCTTCATTGTATTCTTAATTCCGGCTGTTTGAGCCACAGTTGTGTTTTTTACCTGCTGCATACCTCCAACAGAATATTCTATATTTTTTTCTATCTGTATTATTACTTTTTCTATATCCTTAGTCGCAGCGGTGGTTTGTTCAGCCAGCTTCCTAACTTCATTTGCCACAACAGCAAAGCCCTTGCCTGCTTCACCTGCCCTAGCCGCCTCGATAGATGCATTAAGTGCCAGCATATTAGTTTGAGAAGCAATACCGTCTATTATATCCAAAACACTTCTTATTTCTACGGATTTTGAGCTTAGCTCCCTTATAACAGCTTGTGTCTCATCAGTTTTCCGATTTACGTTATTGTTTTCCTTTATCAGCTCAGACACCGTATGTATCCCCATATTAGATTTTTCGCTATTTTCTCCTGATATGTCTGCTAACACCTTCATGCCGTCATTTACAATCTCTAGCTTATCAGCAAAGGCTTCTACTGTTTTAAGACAGGACTGTAAATCTCCGATTTGAACTTCAGTATCCTTTGCCACTGCAACTACGGAATGTGATATTTTTTCTGAGGCACTGGCCGTTTCCTCTGCGCTTAAAACCAGCATTTCTGTATATGACTTTACAGTATTAGAAGAATTCTGAATCTCCTGTATAAGATTTTTTATGCTGTATACCATTTTGCTGAATACTGAGGCTAAATCACCTATCTCATTTTTAGCCTTTATATTAATTTCACCGCTTAAATCACCATGTTCTATCTGACTGACTGAAGCCTTCAGCTTTACCAAGGGTTTTGTTATAGCCTTGCCTGTCAAATAGGAAAATATTATACCTAATATAGTAAAAATAATAATCATGGCAATGGTCTGCCAACCTATAAGATTTGCAGTCCTATCGAATTCACTTTTATCAATCTGTGCAATTACTCTCCATCTATAGGCAGTCTCAAAGCTGGCTAATTTACCGCCCTTATATTCGTACTCAACTGTGGTTTTGCCGCCATTGCCCTCAAGGATTTTTTCCCATGCCTTAAGTGTTGATGCTCCATTCAGCTCTGAAAATTTGCTGTTCATTATTAAGCTGCTGTCATTTTTATCAAATAGTATTGTTCCATCATCATTCAGAATTATTATAGAACCTGTCTTGCCAAACTTTACTGTTCTGGCAGCGACAAACATAGTATCTAACCTTAATTGTATAGCTATTACGCCAATAAAATCTCCGCCTTTTGTTAAGAGTGGAGCAGCTAATATAGAAACTAAGTGTGTTGAATTTCTAAGCTTTAGAGGATTGCTGACCACCTTGCTTCCAGCTATTGCACCTTTGAAATATTCTTCATCTTGAATATTTAAGTTATCATAGTTGTCCTTTTCACCGACTATTACATTACCTTGCTTATTTGTGATAAAAATCCCTGCACTAAAGCCGGCAATGCTGTTAAAGTATCCCTCCAAGGTTTTGGATACCCCTTGTATATCCTCATATGTATAGCTTTCATCCATCATCTGCTTATAAAACTGTTCCATTGTCATATCTGCCTTTATAAATGCCATAACCTGCTCTGCTGTAGCCATTCTGTTCTCGATGTCTGTTTTAACGATTCTAGAATATAGAACCATTTTCTCTGTCTCCGTATTCTGAACAATTCCCTTTGATGTTAAATAGGATAATATTCCGTTTAGTGCTAGGGGTACTATGATTGCTATAAGTAGTATTACAGTTAGTGTCGAAGCCATGCTATGTATTTTTATACGAATTTTAGACAAATTACCGCCTCCTAGGATAATTACTCTCCTTTATAATATCAGCAAATTATAGAAAACATCAATATAAATTTATTAAGTTGCTATATAAGTTTTGTTAAATGTACACAAAGCGGAAGATACGTATTGTTTTATCGCATCTTCCGCTTTGTATTAATATAAAATTAACTATATATTTATTAGCTTATTTTGGTAAGTTCTCCACTTATTCCTATTTTAATTCTGTGCAAGGGTATGTTCTTCCCTGAGATTCTCACCGCTTCTTCAGCAGCTCTTAGTATTCCACCGCAGCATGGAACTTCCATAAACGCTACTGTAACACTTTTAATATTATTTTCAGATACTATATCAGTAAGCTTTTCAATATAATGCTGTATATCGTCCAGCTTTGGGCAGCCTACAACTACTTTCTTGCCCTTGAGTAAATCCAGATGGTAGTTTGGGTATGCAAAGGGAACACAGTCAGCAGTAATAAGCAAGTCTGAATTTTCAAAGTATGGTGCTTTTACTGGTACAAGGTTAAGCTGTACGGGCCATTGTGTAAGCTGCGGCTTTATTTTTATTTCTAAATCATTTGATGATATAGCAGCAGAATTATCACTAATTTTTTGTGTAAGCTCCATAGCTCTGCTTCCCGGACAGCCTCCACCGTGGTGTCCATGGTGTCCCTGTTGATTTGCCGCTGGCTTGCTATGTTGAACCGGAGTATTGCCAAGATGCTTTCCAACTGCGGCTTCGTCAAATTCATCCGCTTCTCTCTCTATAATGTTGATGGCTCCTAGAGGACAATCTCCAAGGCAAGCTCCCAAGCCGTCGCAAAGATTGTCTGCAATAAGCTTTGCTTTTCCGTCAATTATTTTGATCGCACCCTCAGCACATGACGGAACACAAACACCGCATCCGTTGCATTTTTCTTCATCTATTTTTACAATCTTTCTCATAGCCATTTTTTATTCCTCCTCAATATGATTTTAATTTATCTAAAATTTATTATTGTTTGTTTTGATGTTTTAATTATAAACCAAAAGTTATGTGAAGGATGTGATATAAATCATAGCCTGAGGAATATTTTTATCACACTTAAGCCAT
>CALGKJ010000251.1 GCA_937930535.1 uncultured Clostridia bacterium | reverse complement strand
CACATATCCATTTTTATTCAATTTGCTGTACATCTACTACTTAATTTTATAATATTATTATTTGCTTCAGCAATTATTTTCATCCAATAGCAAAATGGTATAATTGTTAAATTATACCATTTTGCTGATTTTATTATAGTTTTATTTTCGATATATTATAATTCAAAAATACATCTTAGTTCTTTTCTTGTTATTCTTACTTCACGAGGATATCCATATGCATTATTTATGTACAAGGTACCATCCTTTTTTACTTGATTATTCACATGGCTGTGTCCGTATATGTGGATACTTGAACCTAGCTCTTTTACCTGTTTTCCTAGATCATTACAACCTAATAGCCCATATATGTCTCTCTTGCTGTATGGTATAAATTCCGGCATTATGTCTATACGAGGAAGAAAATGAGAGTAGGATATAATTTGAGTATATTTGTTGGCTATGCTTTGTATCTCATTCATATCTAGAAAATACTTTGTTATGTCACTTTCGTGGAAATTATCCTTCCAAATGCAGGCTGAAAAATCAGACCATATTTCCTTTAAATGCTCAGTTATATTTGCAAAGGAGTAATCATACCATGCAGTCAGAGGCACTATAGCTGTAGAAGCTATAGTAAATGTTTTTGTAACAATGCCTGTTTGCTTTGCTAAATGCTGTACTGCGTGAAATTTTTCAAAGGAATCCTTATGGTAATCCTCTCTAACAACCCATAGGTCATGATTACCAGGAACAAATAATACTTCCTTAAAGCAGCTTTTTAGAGTTTCAAAGGCATACCTAATAAGGTGCATACGATCAGAAATATCCCCAGCCAGAATCAGAATGTCCTTCTTGTAATCGTATTTAGACAAATTCTTAAGCCACAGCCTGTTTTCTTCATAATCAATATGTAAATCAGAAATAGCAAATATTCTCACTGATCCAACAAATCCTTTCACATACAAATTGAGATGTGAATATTTTCAGAAGCTATTTTCGTTCCTGCTTGGTTCATACTTCTGCCAAAATATCCTCATTATTTTAATTTCAATTTTGCCAAAGCATCCGCAAGAGCTGTATTCATAGGCTCATTGTCTGACTTCTGCTGCTTTAAGTATTGTGATACATCCTTTTTAGATACCTGCTGATTATCCTTTTTTCTTCTTTCATTAAAGGAAGAAAGCTTTTCTCTATGTCCGCAGCTGCATACAAATATTTGTGCTTCTCCTTCGCCATGCATAGTCAGCTTTTTATGACATACCGGACAGCGAGCGTTAGTTACTCTTTCCATACCCTTTCTATATCCGCACTCTCTATCCTGACAAATTAGCATCTTGCCCTTTTTGCCGTTAACCTCTAATAAAAACTTGCCGCATTCAGGACACTTAGTCCTTGTAACATTATCATGCCTGAACTTCTCACTGCTGTTTTTAATCTCGCTTACTATTTCTTTAGCATAGGCTCTCATTTCATTTGTAAATGTATTTTTATTAAGTCCTCCCTTTGCTATAGCACCTAGCTTTTGCTCCCATTGAGCAGTTAGAGCTGGAGACTTCAATTCATCAGGTACAAGCTCCAAAAGCTGTCTGCCTTTAGAGGTTATATATATATCCTTGCCCTTCTTTTCTATTAAGAAGCTGCTAAAAAGCTTTTCTATTATATCGGCTCTGGTGGCTACAGTTCCAAGACCGCCAGTTTCTCCGATGGTTTTAATAAGTCCCTTATCCTCACTGGACATGTACTTTGCTGGATTTTCCATTACCGACAAAAGACTTGCCTCGTTAAATAATGGCGGAGGCATTGTTCTTCCGCTGGTTTCAGTCAAAGCAGATATTGTGATCTTGTCACGTTTGTTTACCTGTGGAAGAATCTGTTCTGAAAGCTCATCCTTTTCTGAGTCCTCATCAAATCTATTTTCATAAACTTCCTTCCATCCATTGTTGATTATGCTCTTTCCCTTGGCTATAAACAATTCATCACCTATTTGGGATGTAATTGTTGTCTGTTCATATTCAAAGGGAGGATAAAGAACTGCCAGAAAGCGTTTAACCACCAAGTCGTATATTTTTCTTTCTTTATCATTAAGATTACTCAATACTGCTGCCTGCTCAGTTGGTATAATAGCATGATGATCTGAAACCTTACTATCATCAACAAAATGCTTTTGCGCCTTAAGAGGCATCTTTAAAGCTTTAAAGGCAGCAGTTGTATATGGTCCTACTCCACAGGCTTTTATACGTTCTTTAAGACTGTCTACAATATCGGAAGAAATATATCTGGAATCCGTTCTAGGGTATGTAAGAAGCTTATAGGTCTCATACAGTTTTTGCATTATGGAAAGCGTTTCCTTAGCAGAAAAGCCGAACAGCTTGTTAGCATCTCTTTGAAGCTCTGTTAAATCATATAGCTGTGGTGAGTAATTCTTTTTGTATGCCTTATCCACCTCAATAACCTCTGCTGCTTTTCCACGCAGATTATTTATAATCTTATCCCGCTTTTCCTTGTCAAAGGTTTTATAATCCTTTGTATGCTTATCCTGCCATACAAGCTTTAAACCATTCCCTACCGCAGTTATTCCATAGTAGGTTTTAGGAACAAAGTTTCTTATCTCTTCTTCTCTTTTGGCTATTATTGCAAGAGTCGGAGTCTGTACTCTTCCGCAGGAAAGCTGTGCATTATACTTGCAGGTCAAGGCTCTTGTTGCATTTATTCCAACCAGCCAATCAGCTTCCGACCTTGCAGCTGCCGAGCTATACAGGTTAATATATTCCTTTCCATCTCTCAGCTTGCTAAAGCCATCCTTTATTGCCTTGTCAGTAACTGAGGAAATCCAAAGACGCTTTAGGGGTTTATGCACCTGTGCCTTATCAATAATCCATCTTGCAACCAGCTCACCCTCTCTGCCTGCATCAGTCGCTATGATTATTTCGTTTACATCCTTTCTTAACATCAACGTCCTAACCACGTTATACTGCTGGGCACTTTGTTTTATAACTTTAAGCTTAAGCTGTTGGGGCAGCATCGGCAAATCTTCAATACGCCACGCCTTATACTTATCATCATAGTCCTCTGGCTCTGCCAATGTAACCAAGTGGCCTAAAGCCCAAGTAACTATATATTTATCTCCTTCCAAATAACCTTTGCCATTTTTACTGCATCTCAATACTCTTGCTAAATCTCTTCCCACGGAAGGCTTTTCAGCAAGTACTAAAGTAAAGCTCATTATTATGTAGTCCCCTTTCTGGAAATCTATATTACATAAATTTATTTCTTACTTAACAGTATAACAAACCGATTCTAATTTAACCATCAGTATTTATAGGGAAGTAACCATAAACTTTAACTTATTCATATGCTGGTTATTGCTTCCCTTCTAGGTTTTTAGCTCTGAATAATCTATAATATTTATACGTATAAATGTTATACTATAAATATATTAATGGCGACATACTCTACAACCTTCTACCAATTAAGTCCTATAATTAAGAGGCTATTCTATTACATGTATAAGGTATTGTATGCCTCAGCCCTGTTAATGTTATAATGTATTTGATGCTATGAGGAGTAATCTAAATGAGTAATACTATAAGATTAAAGCTAAATAGTGAGTATATACAAAATAGAATAGAAGAATTAGATTTAAAATATAGCTGGCTTGCTTATAAAATTGGTGTAACAGAAAAAACCATTCAAAGATGGGCTTCTGGAAAGGTCAAATTTATACGTTCAGCAAACGCTTTAAAGCTTGCAGAGTGCTTGGAGTGTGGTTTAGATAAGATATTAGCTGAAGATAATTCTTTAGCATTAGGCCGCAGGGCTGATAAATATCAGACCATAAAGATACTATTTGATGATGGATATATTTATAAATATCCTATCAGCCTAATTTATTACACTCCCTTGTTTCTCTATGAAAATCCTTCTTCAAATTTAATTTGTGACAGGCTCGGCCTGGACACAAGTTTTTGTGTCTAGGCCGAGCCTGTCACATTTTTCTATTTCTTTTCAGAAACCTCTTTCAGCTTCTCTATCATATCAGCCAGTTGCTTTATTGAAGCAGCGACTTCCTCTATTGATGCACTGACTTCCTCAGTAGAACTTGATAAGTTCATTATCTGTTCGTTGCTGTGCATTGCTGAGTACTCAACAACCTCTGCATCTTTAATCAGCTCGCTACTCAAGTTAAGCTGCTGGTCTATCTTTTTTGTTACCAACTTAGTTTTTTCCATGTTTTCGGATGATTTTTCAAATATCTTACTCAATTCATTTATCAATTCCTTTGAAACATGTGCGCCGTGTGATACCTTTTGTTTTTGTTCTAAAATTGCTTTTTCAGAATGTTCAACCGATCTTCTGCTGTTATTGATTACATTAATAATCTGTGTGCTTATTTCTTTTGAATTCTCTGCAAGCTTCTTAACCTCACTAGCAACTACTGCAAATCCTCTTCCTTGCTCACCTGCTCTTGCCGCTTCTATTGCGGCATTAAGAGAAAGAAGGTTGGTCTGCTCTGCTATTTCGGTTATCCTTTCAACTGCAGCCTGAATCTCATTAGAATGCTCAGCCATATCTTTTATAGTTTTATCAACTTCTTTAACAGAAAGTTCTATTTCATTCATCGAAGTCTCAAGTTCTCTTGTTTTAACACTGCTTTGATCTGCTGACGCTTTCATGCTTTCAGCTAAAACATTTGAATCATATATCTCTGTTGATACATTTTGAACAATTTCATTTATATTTTCTATCTTCTGATTTATCCGCTGAATAGATTTCAAGGCTTCGGCAGAACTTGATGTTATACTTGAAGAATCCTGTGCTATTTCATCTAACCCCTTTGCTGATTCCTCAGTTGCACCGTTTACTACTGAGCTCAGTAAATTTAGATTAATTATTGACTTTTTTACATTTTCAAGCAAAAGTTTATTATATTCGCTTTCTTTAGTTATCATTTGATTTTTTTCAAAATTCTCAATAATTATTTTTTCTATTTTTATTTCTACGATCCAAAAAATTGATACTATAAAAAATAATATTAATGCCCTCATAAAAACCACTATCAAATCTACATGATCGATAAAGATGATATTTATTATATTTATTAATATAATAAATATAGAATATACTCTAAGCATACTCTTATTAAAAAGCAATAGTGCTATAGAAAGATGGAATATGCCAATTACCCAATATTCTTTCAGATTGATAGTAAATCCATAAATATACAT
>CALGKJ010000250.1 GCA_937930535.1 uncultured Clostridia bacterium | reverse complement strand
TATTGAGGCTTGTGAAGAGCTGATGCCTAACATCCCTATGGTTGGGGTATTTGATACTGCTTTCCACCAAACAATGACGAAGGAAGCATTTTTATATGCGCTGCCCTATGAATTATATGAAAAATACAAAATTAGAAGATACGGCTTCCACGGTACATCTCACAAATATGTATCAGAAAAAGCTGCTGAATTTTTAGGAAAACCACTTAATGAGCTTAAGCTTATTACCTGCCACTTAGGAAATGGTGCTAGTATTGCAGCGGTTGACGGAGGAAAATCAGTAGATACAAGCATGGGCTTTACTCCTCTTGAGGGACTCGCTATGGGAACAAGATCCGGTGATTTGGATCCTGCTATAGTTAAGTATTTAATGGAAAAAGAAAACATCGGAATAAAAGATGTTGACAATATATTAAATAAAAAATCCGGTGTACTTGGAATATCTCAATTGAGCAGTGATTTTAGAGATGTTGAAGACGAAGCAGTGGCTGGAAATAAGCAATGTCAGCTGGCATTGGATATATTCTGCCGAAGAGTAAAGAAGTATATTGGCGCTTATGCAGCAATAATGAATGGTGTAGATGCAGTAGTATTCACTGCTGGACTTGGAGAAAATTCTGATATAGTCAGAAGAGATGTATGTAAGGATATGGATTGGCTTGGAATCAAAATTGACCTGGAGAAAAATAACGTAAGAAGCAAGCTTATAGATTTATCACAGCCTGATGCTAAAGTAAAGGTAATTATAGTACCAACTAATGAAGAGCTTATGATAGCAAGAGATACAAACACATTAGTAGGCAAATAATATTATATTTAACTTTTGCAGGTCTTTAGAAAATAGCTGTTAAAAAGGGTTTTAGCTTAAACTCAATTAAAAGAGCAGGTGCAAAGCCTGCTTTTTTAAATACATATGGAATATTTATCAATATTTATAAAAAATCAGAAAGAAATATATATATATATTATCATCTATAAAGCTTTTTTACTTGACAAAACATGCCTTGATTTGTATAATAAAATTTGTTAATTCATAGAGGTGGTTTAATGGAAATCAATGTTGCAAAAATTTCTAAAATAGAAGGTGTCAAGGAATATTTTGGAATACAAGATATTCAAGACCGTGAAATACAATTCTATGGTGAGGTTCATAGAGTAATTCCACCTATTATAGTTAAAGGTTCAGCGGTTAATTATGAAGGTAAAATAGAAGTTGAATTAAGTATTGCTTCCAAGGTTGAAACAGTCTGTTCAAGATGTATGGAAAGATATATACAGGAAATAAATACTGATTCACAGTTTACTTTTGTAAAAGACAGCGTCACTGGCAATGATGATTACTATGTATATAAAGGTGACAGCATAGATATAACAGACTTGGTATTAGGAGAAATTGCAGCCGAATTGCCAATGAAACCACTTTGTAATACACACTGCAAAGGGCTATGTCCTAAATGCGGTAAGAATAAAAATATCACAAACTGCCAATGCAAGAACGATGATATCGATTCGAGGCTGCAGATTTTGAGTAAGTTACTTGATGAAGAGCAAGGAGGTGTTTAGGATGGGTTTGCCAAAGAGAAGACACTCACAATCAAGAAGAGATAAAAGAAGAGCTAACTGGAAGCTTGCTTTACCAGGTCTTGTTTCATGTCCACAGTGCCATGAACCAAAATTACCTCACAGAGTTTGTAAATCATGTGGGTATTATAAGAATAGAACAGTAATCAATGTAGAGCAATAAAAAATAGCAGTGCTTAAATTAATTTAGGCACTGCTATTTTTTTTATTATTTAACAAAAAAACTATTGCATTATTTATGCATTGTTTATATACTTAATACTAAGACCAGGTGCTAAAAATAGGTACTAAATAGGAGGCCTTTTTTATGACTAAAAAAGGTATGAGCAAAAGAAATAGACAAGCAAATCTGCTTGAAAGAATTAAAAATGATCCGTTCCTAACCGATGAAGAGCTTTCTGAAATCTTTGAGGTAAGCATACAAACAATCAGACTGGATAGGCTGGAGCTTGCCATTCCCGAGTTGAGGGAAAGAATAAAAACTGTTGCAGAGAACAACTACTCAAAGGTTAAATCAATACAGGGAAAAGAGATTATTGGAGAGCTGGTTGACTTGGAGCTTGGCAAAAGTGGTATTTCGATCTTAAACACTGATAATTCTTTAGCCTTTGCAAAAACAAATGTTGTTAAAGGGTATCACATATTTGCACAAGCTGAATCTCTGGCGATTGCTGTTATAGACGCTAATGTTGCACTTATAGGTGTGGCAAATATAAAATATAAGAATCCTGTTTTTGCAGGTGACAAGACAATTGCAAAGGCTGAGGTTGTTAGAGTAAGAGGTAATAAATACTTTGTATGGGTATTTATAAAGGTTAGGCAAGTGGAGGTTTTCAGAGGAAAGTTCATACTTGTATCTTTTAACAAGAATGAATGTAAAGGAGGAAAAGACGTTGAAAATAGCTATTGATGCAATGGGTGGAGACAATGCCCCAAGAGCTGTAGTAGAAGGCGCAGTTCAAGCAGTACAACAGTATGGGGTGGAGATATTTCTAGTCGGACTAAAAAATGAGATTGAAGTTTATATAGCTGAAGAATACAAAAAACATAACAAAATACATATTATTGATGCAGCTGAAATTATTAATAATGATGAGGCTCCCGTAGCAGCAATAAAACAAAAGAAAAATTCATCCATGGTAGTTGGATTAAAACTTGTTAAAGAAGAACAATGTGATGCTTTCTTATCATCAGGCAGCACAGGGGCATTTTTAGCAGGTTCTCTTTTAAAAGTTGGGAGAATAAAGGGTATTGACAGACCTGCACTTGCACCAATAGTCCCAACTGAAAAGGGATTTTGCATGATAATTGATGCTGGTGCAAATGTGGATAGTAAGCCACGTAATTTACAGCAATTTGCAGTAATGGGAGCACTGTATATGGAAAAGGTCATGGGTATTAAAAATCCTAGAGTTGGTCTTTTAAATGTAGGAGCAGAGGAGCATAAAGGTAATGAGCTTACAAAGCAAAGCATTGCACTTTTAAGAAACCTAGATCTGAATTTTATAGGAAATGTAGAGGCAAGGGATGTAACCGAAGGCATTTGTGAAGTATGTGTTTGCGACGGATTTTCCGGCAACGTGCTTCTTAAAAGTATTGAAGGTACAGCTCTGACTATATTTAAAATGCTAAAGCAGGAATTTACTAAAAATGTTAAAAGTAAATTTGGAGCAATGCTTTTAAAAAGCGGCTTAAGAGCATTTAAAAAGAATTTCGATTATACGGAGTATGGGGGAGCACCGTTTTTAGGAATCAACGGTATTATGATAAAGGCTCATGGCAGTTCTGATGCAAAAGCGATAAAGAATGCAGTGAGACAAGCCAAACTCCTTTATGACAATCAGTATTTAAATATTATTGGAAGTGAAATTAATAAATTGGGAGCTGATAATGTTGAGTAATAGTTTAAAATATGCCGGAATAATTGCCACAGGCAGTTATATGCCTGATAATATTCTGACAAATTTTGATCTAGAACAAATGGTTGATACGAATAATGAATGGATAATATCAAGAACTGGTATAGAGGAAAGACGTATAACCGGTGATGATATGGCGACATCTGATATAGCTACAAAAGCTGCACTTAATGCCCTGTATAATGCAGGCATGTCTCCAGAAGAAATTGATTTAATCATTGTTGCAACAATTACACCAGATATGGCATTTCCTTCAACAGCATGTATAGTTCAAAAAAATATAGGTGCTAAGAATGCCGCTGCTTTTGACTTGGGAGCTGCTTGTTCAGGTTTTATGTACGGAATAACAGTTGCTGAAAAGTTTATAAAGACAGGGTATTATAAAAATATAATGGTAATAGGTGCTGAGACGCTGTCGAAAATACTAGACTATACAGATAGAAATACCTGTGTATTGTTTGGAGATGGCGCAGGCGCTGTTATTATATCCGAGGTTGAAGAGGGTTATGGAGTTTTATCCTCGTGCATGGGAGCGAATGGTTATGATGGTCACTTACTCACTCTTCCAGCAGGGGGCTCTAGACGTCCCGCATCAGTTGAAACTATAGAAGAACGTCTGCATTATATTAAAATGGATGGCAGTGAGGTTTTTAAATTTGCAATTAAAACAATGGGGCAGGCTGCCGAAGACGCACTGGAAAAGTGTGGTTTAACCAAGGAGGATGTAGATTTTCTTATACCACATCAGGCAAATACAAGAATAATTGATTCAGCAGTAAAAAGGTTAAAAATATCTCAAGAAAGAGTATATATAAATTTAAACAAATATGGGAATATGTCTGCCGCATCCATTGCTGTAGCATTGGATGAAGCAAATCAAAAGCAGCTGCTTAAAGATGGAGATGTAGTAGTGTTAGTAGGATTTGGTGCTGGATTAACATGGGGATCCGCGGTACTCAAATGGAAAAATTATAGGAGGTAAAAATGTTTAATACAACTATTTGCAGCATATTAGGCATTGAGTACCCTATACTGCAAGGCGGAATGGCGTGGGTTGCTACAGCGGAATTAGCTGCTGCTGTATCCAATGCAGGTGGATTAGGGATAATTGGTGCTGGTAATGCGCCAGCCGACTTTGTAAGAAATGAAATACGTAAGGCAAAGGAGTTAACCACAAAGCCCTTTGGTGTTAACGTAATGCTGCTATCACCTTTTGTTGAAGAGGTAATTAAAGTTGTTTGCGAGGAGAGAGTTCCTGTAGTTACTACGGGGGCAGGCAATCCTGGTAAATACATAGCTAGATTCAAAGCGATTGGAACTAAGGTTATACCTGTAATACCTTCTGTGGCATTAGCTAAAAAAATGGAAAAAGAAGGTGTTGATGCAGTTATTGCCGAGGGTACAGAATCAGGAGGACATGTTGGAGAGCTGACTACAATAACATTAGTACCTCAGGTTGTTGATGCTGTAAATATTCCCGTAATAGCAGCAGGCGGAATTGCTGACGGCAGGGGGTTAATATCAGCACTCGCACTAGGAGCTGAAGGTGTACAGTTAGGTACGGTTTTTGTATGTGCAGAAGAGTGTACAGCCCACAATAACTATAAAGAGGCAATTATTAAGGCTGGAGATAGAGGCACTATAGTAACGGGAAGATTAACTGGTCATCCTGTTAGAATGATAAAAAACAAGCTGGCTAGAGAATTTGAAAAGCTTGAAGACGCTAAAGCTACGGCTGAGGAATTTAATAAACTAGGTGTTGGAAGTCTTAGAGCTGCTGTTGTAGACGGTGATGTTAACTCTGGAACAGTTATGGCAGGACAAATAAGCGGTATGATAAAGAAAATAAAGCCTGCTAAAGAAATAATAGAAGACATAATAAACGAAGCTAAAGAAACTTTAAAAATGGTTAACTATTTATAAGGAGGTCCATATGTCCAAAATAGCATGTATTTTCCCAGGGCAAGGTGCACAGTACCCTGGTATGGCAAAGGAAATAGCTGAGAAATATAAAGAGGCAATGAATATATTTGAAAAAGCAAATCAAAGACTTCAAATGGATATGAAGCAATTGTGCTTTGAGGGTGATGAAGAAGAGTTAAAAAAGACAGAAAACACCCAGCCGGCTATATTGACTGCAAGTATTGCAATATTTGAAGTACTGAAGCTTAGCGGTATAAAGCCTCATGTAACAGCAGGACTAAGTCTTGGGGAATATTCAGCTTTGGTTGCATCAAATTCTATAAAATTTGAGGATGCAGTTGCAGTAGTGAAAAAAAGAGGAAAATATATGCAGCAAGCCGTTCCTATAGGTGAAGGAACTATGGCTGCGATTATGGGTCTGGATAAGGAACAGGTTGATGATTGTCTTAAAATAGCAAGTCAGTATGGTGTTGTGGAAGCTGCTAACTATAATTGTCCAGGTCAGATAGTTATTGCGGGACATACAAGTGCAGTAGAAAAGGCATGCAGTCTGCTTAAGGAAAAAGGGGCAAGAAGAGCAATGCTTCTACCAGTAAGTGCTCCGTTTCATTCCAGTCTTTTAAAGCCTGCTGGCGAAAGATTGGCTGATATACTGGATATAATAGAGATTAATGACAGTGAAATACCAGTAGTTTCCAATGTCAATGCGCAAGTGGCAAAGAATAAATATGAAATAAAACAGTTATTGATTGATCAAGTAAGTTCATCTGTTTTATGGGAAGACAGTGTGCGAAACATGATAAGCATGGGTGTTGATATTTTCATTGAAGTAGGCCCAGGCAAATCATTGTCTGCATTTGTCAAAAAAATAGATAAAAGTGTGACCGTTTACAATGCAGAGGACTTGCAGTCCTTGGAAGGTACAATAGCAAACATTAGGGAGAGATGAAAATGCTGCTAAAAGGAAAAAACGCAATTGTAACTGGTGGTTCTAGAGGTATAGGCAGAGCCATAGCTATTGCTCTCGCGAAAGCTGGAGCGAATGTGGCAGTGAATTATACCAGTAATTCAAAGTCTGCTGAAGAGGTAGTAGCAGAATTAAAAGAGATGGGAGTTTCAGCAATAGCTGTTAAAGCAGATGTGTCCAAGGCTGAGGAAGTGGATAATCTAACCAGCGAGGCACTGCGTAACTTCGGAAGAATTGATATATTAATAAACAATGCAGGGATAACAAAAGATAACCTTATAGTTAAAATGACGGAAAAAGATTTTATGGACGTAATAGATATAAATTTAAAGGGTGCATTTATTTGTACTAAAGCAGTTTCAAAGATTATGATAAAACAGCGTTCAGGTAAAATCGTTAATGTGTCCTCGATAGTTGGTATAATTGGAAATGCGGGACAATCCAATTATGCGGCAGCCAAGGCAGGACTAATAGGTTTTACCAAGTCTATGGCGAAGGAACTAGCCAAACGAAATATTAATGTAAATGCTGTTGCTCCAGGATATATAGCTACTGATATGACAGCAGCTATTTCTGACAAGGCAAAGGAAGAATTTACAAAAAACATACCTCTTGGAAGAATTGGAAGCGCGGAAGATATAGCAAATGCTGTTATGTTCCTAGTATCTGAAAATTCTGACTATATAACGGGTCAAGTTATTAATATTGACGGTGGAATGGTTATATAATATTATCATAATATATAGTTATGATTTATAAGATTTTATCATTTAAGTCAAAAACTATGAGGAACTGTACTTCGATGATTACTTAAGTCAAAGTATGAGGAGTATAAGAAGGTAAGCACTATTTTTAGTATTCATAAACCAATAAAATCTTGATTTGTACTTTATATGAATATATACTATATCTAACAGTACACATCTGCGATGTATGAATATTTAAGAAATGCGTTAAAATACGCATAGCAAGTGCTTGAATTTGTGATATTAAGAGTTATGAAATATTCAGAGAAGGAGGTGAGCTAGATGATATTTGAAAAGGTGCAAGAAAAAGTGGCTGAGCAGTTGGGCGTTGAAATTGACGAAGTTTCAATGGAATCTTCCTTCATAGATGATTTAGGTGCTGATTCACTAGACATAGTTGAATTATTGATGGCGCTTGAAGAGGAATTTGATATAGAAATTCCAGATGAAGAAGCTGAAAAGCTTTCCGCAGTATCAGATGTTGTTGAATACATAAAAAATAATCAATAATTTAATAAAAATCCCGCACCAGCGGGCAGTCCCGCAAAAATGCGGGACTTTGTTTTTTTTATACATCAATAATAATTGCCTTCTAATTAGCTAACTACGTTCTCACATACAAATTATTACTATTTTTTATAAATCTTGAATGGTTAAGGAGGGGAAATAAATGAATAAAAGAAGAGTTGTAATTACAGGGGTTGGAGTGATTTCACCAATTGGAATTGGAAAAGAACAATACTTCAGCGCTCTGAAGGAAGGAAAAAGCGGTATCGATCTTGTAACAAGATTTGATGCTTCTGCGTTAGATACCAAGATTGGAGCTGAGGTTAAAGACTTTATTCCTACTGATTATATAGATAAAAAAGAATGTAGAAGAATGGACAGATATACTCAGTATGGAATGGCAGCCGCAAAAATGGCTGTAGAGGATTCGGGGCTTAATATTGATGAGGTTGACAGCAATAGATTCGGTGTATGTATTGGATCGGGCATTGGCGGATTTGAAACCATAGAAGCTCAACATGATGTGCTTAAGCAAAAAGGTCCAGGCAGGGTAAGTCCATTCTTTGTACCTATGATGATAGCTAATATTGCTGCTGGATGTATTTCTATAGCTTTTAATGCAAAAGGTCCAAACACCACTATAGTAACAGCATGTGCTTCATCAACAAATGCTATAGGAGAAGCCTATAAGTGCATACAAAGGGGCGACGCTGATATAATGGTAAGCGGAGGTACTGAAGCTGCTATTACTCCTCTTGCTTTTGCTGGTTTTTGCTCAATGAAGGCCATGTCAACAAGAAATGACGATCCAAAAGCTGCAAGCAGACCTTTCGATAAGGACAGAGATGGCTTTGTAATGGGTGAAGGTGCTGGAATACTGGTATTAGAAGAATTAGAACATGCATTAAAAAGAGGAAGCAGAATTTATGGGGAAATAGCAGGCTATGGTGCAACTGCAGATGCCCACCATATTACTGCACCTGCGCCAGACGGAGATGGAGCATATAGAGCTATGCTGATGGCAGTAAATGATGCGGAGATCCAACCTAGCAAGATAGATTATATAAATGCTCATGGAACATCGACAGATTTAAATGATAAATTTGAAACCGCTGCTATAAAAAAATTGATGAAGGAAGATGCCTATAAGGTGGCAATAAGCTCAACAAAATCCATGACTGGTCATCTTTTGGGTGCTGCGGGTGCAATAGAGGCTATAGCCTGCTTAATGGCAATTAACGAGAATGTAATACCACCAACAATAAACTACACGACCCCTGACGAAGAGTGTGATCTTAACTATGTACCTAACAAAGCAATAAA
>CALGKJ010000249.1 GCA_937930535.1 uncultured Clostridia bacterium | reverse complement strand
AGAGTTTTATAATGTAAAAATCACCAAAGCATATGAATACGACTTATTAGGAGAGATTTTAGATGAATATTGCCAATAGGATTACACTTCTTAGAATAGCTTTGATTCCTGTATATTTAATATTGATGCTGATAGAGTTTCCTTATCATATGGAAGCGGCATTAGGTGTTTTTATTATTGCTTCAATAACTGATAATATTGATGGCTATTTAGCTCGAAAGTATAATTTAATTACGGATTTTGGTAAGTTTATGGATCCCTTAGCTGATAAGCTTCTTATAACAGGAGCATTTCTGGTACTAATACAAATAGGCAGAATAGAAGCATGGATAGTGTTTGTTATACTTGCCAGAGAATTTGCAGTAACAGGGCTTAGAAGCCTAGCGGCGGCGCAAAAGGTGATAATTGCAGCAAGCAAATTCGGCAAAATAAAAACAGTATCGCAGATAGTAGCTATAGGAGTATTGATTGAAAATAACTATCCTTTTAGTTTGATAAATATACCGATGGATACAATTACTGTTTATTTTGCATTGATTATGACAGTGTTGTCAGGATTTGACTACTTCTATAAAAATAGAAAGGTCTTATCACTGCGCAACACTTAGTAAGCATATAAATGTCAGACATTAATAAAAGAAGCAACTGTAAAGCAAAACATATTTTGTGCAGTTGCTTTTCTGTGCTTTCTATATATTAAAAATACTGGAGGTGTTGGTATGAGGTGTGAAATTGTTGCAATAGGAACAGAGCTGTTACTAGGAAATATACTTAATACAAACGCAAAGTATCTTTCAGAAAAGCTTGCGGAATTAGGCATAGATTTGTATTACCAAACAGTGGTAGGTGATAATCTAAGCCGTGTCTCTGATACTTTTAGAAAAGCCATGGAACGTTCTGATATTGTAATTGCTACCGGTGGACTAGGCCCTACCGATGATGATTTAACAAAAGAAGGCTTGTGCCATGCATTAAATATAGGAATGTCGGTTCATGAGCAGACATTGGCAAAGATAGAGAGCTTTTTTAAAAGCATCAATAGACCTATGGCTGAGTGCAATAAAAAACAAGCGTACATACCAGAAGGAGCACAAATAATCGAAAATAATAATGGCACAGCTCCAGGTATTTTACTGAAAGCAAAGGCTAAGCTTTTCGTACTGCTGCCAGGGCCGCCTAACGAGCTGTATCCAATGTTTGAAAATAGCGTATATCCATATCTGAAAGGGAATGCAAAATATCTATTAAAGTCTAGAATGCTAAGGATTGTAAGTGTTGGAGAGTCCACCGTTCAAGAGCAGCTTAAGGATATATTTGACAACCAGACTAACCCTACCATAGCACCATATGCCAAGAGCGGTGAAGTACATTTAAGAATTACGGCAAAGGCTGAATCAGAGGATTTGGCTGACGTTATGATAAATGAAATGGAAAGTAAAGTAAGGAATATTCTTGGAGATAATATTTATGGCTGTGATCAAGAGAGTCTGGAGGCAGTTGTAATAAAGCTTTTACAAAATAAAAATAAAACAATTTCATTAGCAGAGTCATGTACGGGCGGATTGATTTCACAAAGACTCACAAGTGTACCCGGCGCATCCAAGTGCTTTATGAATGGTATTGTTACATATAGTAATGAGGCAAAGCAAAAATTTCTCGGTGTTAATGAGGCTACCTTGAGAAAGCATGGAGCGGTCAGCAGTGAAACAGCTTATGAAATGGCAGAGGGCATAAGAAAAGTATCAGGAACAGATATCGGCTTATCTATAACAGGCATAGCCGGACCAGACGGAGGAACAGCAGAAAAGCCTGTTGGACTTTGTTATATTGGTATTTCATATGATGAAAAGGTTGAAACCTACAAGCTTATGTTTGGCGGAAACAGAGAAAAAATCAGATGGAACTCAAGTATAAAAGCCTTGGATATTGTCAGAAGAATAATAATTTAACTTAATTTGAAATATTAATTTGACTAAAATTTGCAATTGTATTATAATAAGAAAGCGAGAACAAATGTTCGCATACTATGAATTATGTTAAGAATAACAAATTTATATAAATGAAAGGCAGGTGAGCAGGTGTACTATGCTGATACAAGATAAACTGTATCAAGCATGTGTCCTGCATTAAGATGAACGATAAGAAAAAAGCATTAGAGCTGGCGTTAAGTCAGGTAGAAAAGCAGTTCGGTAAGGGTTCTATAATGAAGCTGGGTGAGTCAGCAAAGCTGAATGTAGAGTCTATATCAACAGGGTCTGTTGATCTTGATATAGCTCTTGGAATAGGCGGCGTTCCTAGAGGTCGTATAATTGAAATATACGGTCCTGAATCATCTGGTAAGACAACAGTAGCACTTCATATAATTGCTGAGGCGCAAAAAAATGGCGGAGAAGTTGCGTTTATAGATGCTGAGCATGCATTGGATCCTGTGTATGCAAAAAGTCTTGGAGTGGATACTAATAATCTTGTCGTATCACAGCCTGATACCGGGGAACAAGCATTGGAAATATGCGAAACCCTTGTTCGCAGTGGAGCCTTTGATGTTGTGGTCGTAGACTCTGTTGCTGCATTAGTGCCAAAAGCAGAAATAGACGGTGAAATGGGTGATGCCCATGTAGGCTTGCAAGCAAGATTAATGTCACAAGCTTTAAGAAAGCTTGCTGGAGCCATTAATAAGTCTAAAACCGTTACAATATTTATTAATCAGCTTAGAGAAAAAGTAGGCGTTATGTTTGGAAACCCTGAAACAACACCAGGCGGAAGAGCACTAAAGTTTTACGCTTCAGTAAGACTAGAAATAAGAAAAGTAGAAAACCTAAAGCAGGGAAATGATATTGTAGGAAGCAGAACAAGAGTTAAGGTGGTTAAAAACAAGGTAGCACCACCCTTTAAGCAAGCTGAATTTGATATAATGTACGGCGAAGGTATTTCAAGAGAAGGAAGCGTTTTAGATGCGGCTGTAAATAATGATATAGTACAAAAGAGCGGTTCATGGTATTCCTATGCTGACACAAGAATAGGGCAGGGACGTGAAAATGCTAAGCAGTATCTGAAGGAAAATCCAGCATTAATAAATGAAATAGAAGCAAAGGTAAGAGCGCTTTTTAATATGGGTACAAATAAATCAAAA
The DNA here is from genome assembly GCA_937930535.1 of uncultured Clostridia bacterium. Classification (GTDB taxonomy): domain Bacteria; phylum Bacillota; class Clostridia; order Lutisporales; family Lutisporaceae; genus CALGKJ01. The sequence goes on along the minus strand of CALGKJ010000249.1, from coordinate 113 downwards.
CCAGCAGAAGAGGATGAAAGTATTCCACAAGAGGATTTTTAATTTAAAATTCTAAAGGGTATTTAGCTTAAAACTTAAATTATTCCAAGCTAAAAACCTAGAAGGGAAGCAAT
>CALGKJ010000248.1 GCA_937930535.1 uncultured Clostridia bacterium | reverse complement strand
GATATATGAAAAAACGTGCAAGATTCTTGGAAACCGAAACCAAAAAAAAACAAAATAAATAGTATAGTAGGTATTGCAATATGAGAATAATAAAAAAAATTATTGCAGTTATAATTATAACAATGCTGATGTTTATTTTTGGAGGCTGCTGGAACTATAGAGAAATCGAAAGTCTAGCTATTGTATCATGTGCAGCAATAGACGAGGGCGAAAACGGAGGCTTTTATATAACTGTAGAAACAGTAATAGTAGAAGCCAGCGAGGGAAATGTAAAAAATGTTCCTCAATATACAGAGTTAAATGGCGACACTTTTTTTGAAGCAATTAGAGACATGATAACAGTAAAGGGTAAAAAATTGTACTGGAGTCATGCTAAAGCTATACTAATAAGTGAACAGGTTGCAAAAAAGGATATAAGCCAAGCCTTGGATTTTATGTATAGAGATGCCGAAATACGAGAGGATACATGGATTTTAATAGTAAAAGGAACAAAAGCAGGTGAGCTGCTTAAGTCAGGTGCTGAAGCAAAAGAGGTTATGGGATTTAAAATAAATGACGTATTAAAAGCACAATCATTTGTTTCAAGATTTTTCAGCATACCCTTGTTTGACTTTTTAGAGCTGCTGAGCGACCCTAAAACTTCTACACTTGCACCTACTATTCAGCTAATTGAGGTGGATAATAAAAAGCTTACCCAAGTAATCGGAACAGCTTTTTTTAAGAGCGACAGACTTATAGGATATTTGGATGAGGATGATTCCAAAAGTCTTTTGGTCATAAGAAATAAGCTGCAAAGAGGCCTATACGTAGTAAATGACGTTACCAAGCCAGGTGTTAATGTTGCCTTAGAAATATTTAAAAATAAAACTAAATTGAGACCCTATGTACAGGACGGAGCCTTAATAATAGCTATAAATACTAACTTTGAAGCAAATATTGCAGAAATAACAGGTTCTGTAGATTTGATAAGCGACGAAGGGAGAGTCAAGCTTAAAAAGATTGCAGAAAAGCAAATGAAGCAGGACTTAGAAAAACTGATAAAAAAAGCCCAAGAAGATTATAAAATGGATTTTCTGAACTTTAAGAATGTAATAATGAAAAAACAGCCGGCTGTATGGAAGCAAATAGCGGATGATTGGGATACTGTATTTCCAGAAATCAAAACAGAAATCAGTATCAACGTACATATCAGAGGAAGTGCAATTGTTAGAAAGCCAATCTTAGTAGGAGAATAAATATGTGGATAATCATAACAGCTTTGTTTTTTACTATTTCATACTTTGATACCAAAGAGCTAAGAGAAAAAAAAGAAATAAAACTAATAATAATATATGCTCTAATGATGACACTTTCTTGCATTATTGGAATATTAATAAGCGCAGATGTGAACATTCCGAGCCCTGCCACTTATATTGGGAGATTAATAAAATTAGTTTTAGGAAAGTGAGGAGTATAAAATTGAATGAAGACAGGCTTTCAGACAGACAGGGTATACGTATTATTATTTCCTTTATTTTCGGCAGTACCTTGATCATTGGCTCTGGAGGTGCGGCAGAGAGTGATGCATGGCTGGCAATAATTATTGCTATACTAGCTGCTATTCCTATTTTGATGATGTACTCAAGAATATTATCTCATTTTCCCGAAAAGGGGTTTTTCGAGATATTGGAAGAGACATTTGGCAAAAACGCTGGTAAATTAATAGCTTTACCTTTTATTTGGTTTGCTTTTCATCTCGGAGCATTAGTACTAAGAAATTTCGGAGAATTTATAATTACTGTTGCACTGCCTGAGACACCTGAGATAGTACCAATGCTTATTTATGTTTTTATTTGTATATTTGCTATAAAAGACGGGCTCACTACTGTGGCAAATTGCAGCAGCTTTTTTACATATATATCAATATTTGTATTAGTCTTATTTGGGTTTTTGAGTATACCTAATATGCGTCCCGAAAATTTTGAGCCTGTTGCATTTGAAGGCATAAAACCTATAATAGAGGGAGCCTTTTCTTCCATTACTTTTCCATTCCTAGAAACAATAGTGTTTCTTATGATTTTTAAACCTATTAATTCAAATAAATCTGTAAGAAAAGTGTTCATATCAGGACTGTTAATAGGCGGTATTTTTGTCTTATTTACTACATCAAGAAACATTATGGTACTAGGATCGGAAGCCATAGGTACAGTCTACTTTCCCTCTTATGCAGCAGTTACCAGAATAAATATAGGTGATTTTTTACAGCGATTAGAAATAGCAGTTAGTATAGTTTTTTTAGTTTCGGGATTTGTAAAAATCAGCGTCTGCTTATTGGCTGCGTCAAAGGGCTTAAGTAGAATATTAGGCTTTGCGAGCTACAAATCAATAGTTATTCCTGTAGGATTGTTGATGACCACTTTGGCAGTGGTAGTATATGATAATATAATGGATATGTTTGAATGGGCATTTTATATATGGCCTTACTATGCTATTGTGTTTCAGGTGATATTGCCATTTCTAATATTTATAGCAGTGGAAATAAAAGCAAGGAAAACTGAAAATCCACAGGGGCTACAGAATAATTAGGTATTAATTATTTCAACGACAGACTGCAATAGCTTTATAAGAGTGATATGGCCAGTATTAATGACTGGCTATATCACTTTTAACATATCAATTTATATCCTTAGAGTATATCTTGTTAAGATAGATAAAAATTTGAAATTTTAGTAATTTGTAATTGCTTTAATTTTTAAATAGGTATAGAATATAAGCATAAAGATAATTCAATAAATTTATCTGTTTTTGATGTACACTGGGGGGAAAGAAATGATTAGGGATTTATTAATAAATATGTCTTTGTTAATAAGCTTTATAAGTATTGTTAGCCACATCCTAAAAGAAAAGGAAATCAATACCAATACTTCACTTAAAGTTAAAGTAGCTGGAGGATTAATTACAGGACTTTTAGGTGTAACACTTATATACTTCGGGTTCCGTCCAACAGATAACACAATAATTGACTTTAGAAACATTGTATTAACCATGTCTGCCATATATGGCGGACCAGTAGCATTATTAATATGTGCGTTGTCGATTGCATTATTTCGAATAGCCTTTTTTGGAGTATCATCTATTTCTGCAATTATAATTACAGCTATCATTTGTGCTGTAGATGTATTAATTTCAAAGCAGAAATTAAAAATGAGCACCCGTTGGACTATAGCAGCAGCCATTAACACTATAGCAATAAATATAAATATATGGCAGCTCTTAAAAGGCAATCCAAGGCTATGGGAAATGATAGTGATATACTCTTTCTCATCTATGTTTGTATCTTTAGTCACTTATCGCTATCTTAACTATAGCTTGACAGCAAATATATTGTTCAGGAAGCTTAAAAGTGAATCCGCAAATGATTATTTGACTGGATTGAACAATGTTCGGAGTTTTGACCAGCAGTTTAACCAAATAATGAAAACTGCAACTGAAAAAAATGAGCAAGTATCTTTATTGATGATTGATATAGATTTTTTCAAAAAAGTTAATGATACTTATGGACATCACCAAGGGGATATTGTATTAAAAGAATTGGGCAATATATTGACAAAAAACAGCAGGAGCTTTGATATAGTGTCACGGAATGGCGGCGAGGAATTTACGGTGATTCTTTTGGATTGTCATATAAACCAAGCTTTAAGCATAGCGGAGAGAATAAGAACTGCTGTAGAAAAAGCAGAAATCCTCCTGCCAGACAGGAGGATCATTAAGATAACAATTTCAATAGGAGTTGCAAATTATCCTGAAAGTAGTCAACAAAAAGAGTATCTATTGGAGCTGGCGGATTCAGCATTATACCAAGCAAAACGAACAGGAAGAAATAAAGTTGTTATAGCCAGTAATTTAACTTATTGTGCTAGTTCCTAGAGATAACCAACTAAAAACAAGAAACTACAATAGCTTTAAGCAATTGTAGTTTTCTTTTTTACCTTGAAAAATAAGTGTAAATATTTACAAGCTGGAAATCCCATGATTCCTATAAAAGCTAATTTTATAGAATTTTATAAAATATTATAGTAAATTATAATGAACTTGACATGATTAGTCAATAACGTATAAAATTATATTTAATTATTATATATTTAATAATATTAGGTTAAAATAGACTATTAGAAGAATCATAAGGAGTTACTGTGATGTAATTTATTAAAATTAAGCTACAGGGGGAGAAGGATTTGGATAATAACGTAAAGGATAATGAAATTCTAACTATAAAGCAGGTAGCAGAGTATTTACAATTAAGTGAAATGACTACTTATAAGCTAGTACAAGAGGGTAAAATTCCTGCCTTTAAAATTGGACGCAGCTGGAGAGTTCAAAAAAACGATTTGCAGCAACTGATCGAAAAGCTGAAAAAAGGTGAACGTTTGTAATTTTATTGAAGTTATATATTATTAGATAATAAAAGTGAGGTAATGGTGAGATTAACAAAAGAAAGAGTAATACCAAATCTAATGAAAAGCAATAATGGACTCTTAATTGAGCATATAAAACGATATGAATTTGCTTCGAAATTTGTGAAAGGGAGAGTTCTGGATATTGCTTGCGGTGCAGGATATGGATCACAGATACTACTAGATGGAGATAAAGCTGGAAGCATCAATCACATAGTCGGCGTTGATATTGACAATGAAACTATTGAATATGCAAAAAACAATTACTCAAACAAAAAATTTATATACTTAGTAAATGATGCTACATCCCCAAGCTTGACAGCCGAATTGGGGAATTTTGATACAATTGTGAGCTTTGAAACATTAGAACATGTAAAAAACGACATTACATTTATTGATAATTTGGAGAAACTTCTAAACCCTTCAGGGAATTTAATAATATCAACTCCATTCGGCAGAGGTCGAGGAATGCCATGTTCAAATCCATATCATATGCACCAATATAAAGAAGAAGAATTTGTTCATCTTTTGAGAAGATTCAATAGCATAGATATGTATTATCAACGCAACGAAACTATTGAAAAGGCGATAGAAAATAAGAAATATTACCTGATGGTTGCTGTATGCAGTAATTAAGATAATGCACCCTAGAAAGGAATGATTTGATGATGTTAAAAGAGCATCCTGACTGTAAAGAAGAGATTGATAGATTAAACGATACAATGAAATACATTGAAAACGCAATAGCTGCTACTGAAGAAAATAGAAAAATTCACAGAGAAGAAATAAAGGATGCTTTTGTTAATCTCGATTATCTTGATAGCAGTCAAAGTTATATTAGTATTTTAGTAAATGCAAAGCTTTTAGATGAGTTGGAAAAAAATTATGATAATTTGATTAGATATAGAAAAAAACCTTACTTTGCACGTATTGATTTCAGACAAGAAGGTCATAAAAATAAAGACAAGATTTATATAGGTAAAATGACTTTATATAAACCCGAATGGGATATACCTATGATTACTGATTGGCGTTCTCCTGTTGCCAGTATTTATTATGAGGGCAGACTTGGAGAAGTAAGCTATGAAGCACAAACAGAATCAATCAAAGGTGAATTGTACCTTAAGAGGCAATATACAATCAATGATGGACAACTGCATGGTCTTATGGATATAGATATTACTGCAAATGACACGTTTTTGCAGGCATCACTTGAAGCTAATGCAGACAACAGGCTTAAAGATATAGTATCAACTATACAATCAGAGCAAAATGCTATTATTAGAGCCGATATCGAAAAGCCTTTAGTGGTACAGGGTGCAGCAGGCAGTGGAAAGACAACAATTGCCCTACATAGAATTGCATACCTGATCTACACTTACAGCAAAAGCTTTGATCCTGAAAATTTCATGATAATTGCCCCTAACAAGCTGTTCCTTAATTATATATCCGAGGTACTTCCAGAGCTGGGTGTTGACAAAGTAAAGCAAACTACTTTTATAGACTTTGTTCTTGAACTCATTGGTAACAAATACAAAT
>CALGKJ010000247.1 GCA_937930535.1 uncultured Clostridia bacterium | reverse complement strand
TTTAGTCCGCCAAATAATTGGCTAATAATATCACTTATTTTCCTTTTTCTAAAACTAATAGTTTTATCTACAGCATCGACATATTGTATCAAACTAATTAGAAGCTCAATGCCATAAATGGCATTTTTATCAATTCTATTCATAAATTCATCCCGTTCATTTAAAATCTCGTTATTATAATATTCAATATCTACCGAAGGTTTACCATTTTGTATTTCTTCGTAGATCAAAGAATTTTTAATAGACTTTTCAACCATTTTAATTAATGCTGACCTCGTAAACATAATTCTACTTAGAGATTCACGATTCCAGAGATCTAGGTCTAATAGTTTTCCAGCTTTTTTGTTGAGCATAGATATAGTAAATAGGTCATAATACTTTCCCTCCGCCTTTGACTTTTCAATTATGTCAAATATCTTATTAATTTCTGAAATTTCGTCAAATCCAGCAGGGAGTTCATTCTTTCCATACCTATAACTATTCTTTTCTTCCCCTTCCCATATAACTTTATTTTCTTTAATTTCTACTATATAAGGCGAAAGTTTTAGCATTCTGTACTTAACTATAGCGTCTTTCGTAGAATAATATGGTTTTTTATGCCATATTCCTAATGTTCTACTTAGATTTCTCGAGCCTTTATATATAAGTTTTGAAATTTCTCGGCTTAATTCCATATGTACCTTAATTAAATCTACAAGATAATCTTTGTTAGCTTGTCTTATTGCTGTATGATACTGCCCTTTTACACTAGAAATATATCCTGCAACAGCGATAGTTATAAGAATAATGAAGCTTGGAAGGAGGATAAGAAAGTTGTCAACTTGAGGCGATACTCTTTGTAATAAATCTATTGCTGATTTCCATATCTTTAAGCTCAAGTCTATAAATTCTGAAGCATATGATTTATGCCTAAAATATATTAAACAAGACAGAATTAAAATAATAAATGCAAATTTTGAAAAAATTAGAAACCAAATTAGTAAACGAAAAATATTTTTAAAAAAACCACCATTCAATTCATTATAAAGTTTTTCTCTTCTCTCGTCGTATCCGCAACTTACAGTTACCCATTTAAGTCTTATAAGTTGAAGAAAATGTATGATAAAACTATCTGCATTAAAAGCCCATATTAAAAGTGTTGGATGATAAAGAAGTTTTTTCTTTAATTCATAAAAGCATGAACTAATTTTTCGTTGGAGAAGAAAGAGACCTAAATCATAAAAGATAAGAAATACAAGACACACAATACCTGTAAGAAAATATACTTCAACGAATTTTTCAAAATTAATATTATAATTGCTCAAGCAAATCACCATATCCTTTCACTTCATATCACTTTTTATTATATCATTCATACATTATGCAGTGAAAATATTTGTAGAGGTAGAAAGGATATTCTGTGCTAGTTTCTATTCATTAATCTCTCAAATACAAATCAAGCCTTTAGACCCAAACAGTCTAAAGGCTTAATCCAATTTATACATATTTAAAGCCAAACAACTTCTGCCCAAAACTCAGCTTGACAGAATTAGAGGGTACAGGCTTTTGAACTTTAGATACACTTACCGAAGCAGTAATCAAAATAAACTGCACAGCAGAAACATTAGTGTTTTTGTTTCACACAAAGGATATTATCTTATCACCCTTGAAGGAAATACTACCAAGAACTTCTCTTTCATAATATTTATTGCAGGAGGGAGGGGAGTGTCCATTGGAACATACTATAATCTAATTTTATAGTGATTAAGCAGCTCATATACAATACTAGGCGAGTGCTTATGAAAATATTCTTCATATTGACGATTTTCCACATTTTCATCATCAATTTTTGACAGCTCAATAACTATTTGAGTACTTTCATATCCTAATATAAGATTATTATCTATTCTTGGTATATATCCATCGGCAATAGTAATGGTTGTATAGCCATAAGGATATAGTCCTTTATCCTTGCATTTATCTGTACTATAACACTCATAAGGTTTTTTAGGCAAATATATTTTGTTGGAGCTCTTATTAATGCTATATTCCTTCTCTAAATCAGTAATAATTATAGTGACACTCTCGATTTGATCCTTTGTACTTATATCTATAATTTTGACCTCTGACGTACCATATACTACATGGGTATTATTGAATGTTTTTATTATACTGATTGAAGCCGCTACAATAACTATACCTACTATATTAAGCAATAACTTATTTCTTATGATTATGTCCCCTTGTATCTTAATAATATAAATCTGCTAGTATTGACCAACGGTAAGTGTCAACCCGTAAAGCAGGTTTGCGACACTCCTATTTCTTATTACTTACCAAAATATTTTTCATTGTTCTTTTTTATTTCTTCTTTGGTCATTTTTTCCCTTGGATTTGCTTTCTCTAATTCTAAATTTTCTTTAATAATATGGTTAATTTTTTCGACCTCAATTTCCTCTTTATTATTTGTATATATATTATTTGTCTGTGTCAGAGAGAATTTGCCTTGTGCCATCCCTTTAAGTACATAGTAGTTTTCGTTTGCATTAGCTGCATCACCATCATCTATAGCCAAGAACAGTATTACATCCTCGCCGCTAGTAAAGTCTGGGTAGCCATCAGACTCAACTATCATATCGTCAGTCTGCCCTTTATCAATTCTTACGGCTATTTGTTTGCTATCATAAGGAGTGCCCTTGTATACTTTTTCAATATCTATTATTATATCTGTTTGAAGAACATTTCTTATATCTTTTCCTTTTTTATATCCTTCATTACTCCATCTGCTTGGAAGTAATTTATTTACTTTACCCTTAATAATTATGGTCGAATCGCATACCAAGTCTCTCAATGTCAAAGCAGGAATGCTCCCTGACACTACCATTTTTGTTGCTCCATCCACACTGGTATTGGTAGTTTGGGGATTAAATATTTCAATTCCAGCACCTAATTTTGCAGTTTCATTTGAATTGCTAAAACAGAAAAACCCTCCTAAAACTGAGATACAAAATATTAATACTACTGATATAATCTTCTTCATAATTGAACCTCCTATTTTTTATATAAGCTTAGAATTCCGTCCTTATCATCTTGCTCTAAGGTTCTTTTCTTTGTTTCACCTTTCGTACATTCAAAATACATTGTCTTATTAGTATCTAATATAGTATTTCTTAAATCTGCAAGTCCTAATAAGTGACCTATTTCATGTGTCATGCAATTTTGTATATCAAATACTAACTGAGAACCCGCTGTTCCAAAAGGATGTGATACATTAATGTCTATGTCAGTTTCTGTTGAATATCCATTTACAATGAAGTTTGTTGCTTGCATAAGATATTTGTCAGTACCTCTACTGCCTTTTGTTATATGGTTCTCAGTATTTTGTATTGGATAAATAGTCATACTATGTTCTGTTCCTGACTTGTAGACTAAATTACCTGCGCCTGCATTATTCCATTCGGTACATGCATTTGATATTGCGGTTTTTGTATCTGCCTCAAAATTCAAATAACATTCTACATAAATGGGAGTTGATTGATAGCCATTATGTATTGTACTATATGCAAATGCGATTTCTTTTCCTATAAAAAAACCTAAAATTGCTACAGTCAAAAAAACAGCTATTTTCCCAAAATTATTTTTATTCATAAAGTACCTCCTATCAAATTGTTATTACATGTATAATTCTATAGAAATTACCATGGTTATATTATACAAGGTATTATATATAATTTCAATAGATGTATCGTCCTTGAATTGTTACATATTTATTACATATTTGAATTTCTTAACACATCATTATATCCAATGTTTTTACTATTTATTAAATGCCATGGATGATACACAATAAAAAATACAGCATCACTTTTTCGCAATGCTGCATTTTTACATTATATATTAAAAAATCGCTTACCGTTCTCCATTGTCTTTTGTGCCACTTCTTCTATGGAAATTCCCTTTATTTCTGCTATTTTTTCTGCTACATATCGGACATATCCGGGATAATTTCTTTTACCACGGTAAGGAACTGGTGTCAAATACGGGCTGTCAGTTTCAATGAGCAGCATATCTATTGGAATCTCTTTTACTACCTCAACTGTTTTTACTGCATTTTTGAAGGTTATGGGTCCGCTTATGGAGATATAAAGTCCCAGCTTCAAGCACTCTTTTGCCATCTCTATACTGCCGGAAAAGCTGTGAAGCACGCCGCCTACCTGCTTGATATTGTTCTTTTTGAATATATCCATTACGTCTCCATGAGAATCTCTGTCATGTACTATTACTGGAAGCTTAAGCTGTCTTGCCAAGTCTATCTGCTCTACAAATCTTTGCTTTTGCACCTCTCTTGGGGAAAAATCATAGTAATAGTCTAAGCCTATTTCTCCTATTGCCTTTACCTTGGGGTTAACAGCCATTACAGCCAGCTCTTCTATGGTACTATTCTCCATAGAAGCCGCATCATGGGGATGAACTCCTACAGAGGCATATATAATATCATGCTTTTCTGCCATTTGTACGGAAGTCTTAGAAGTAGCTATATTACTGCCTGCATTTAGTATCAGGTCGACTCCCTCTTCAATGCATTGGGCTATTACAGCCTCTCTATCCTCATCAAAGCGTGCATCATCAAGATGTGCATGTGTATCAAACAGTTTCATCCTTATCTTACCTCTGATCCTGATTTTATTTCAGCCATAGGTGTTACCAGAGTCAGCAAGTCACCATTTGAAGCTGCCAGTATCATTCCATTTGACTCAATGCCTCTCAGCTTTACAGGCTTAAGATTGGCTACCAGTACTACGTATTTGCCAATAAGCTCCTCTGGGCTGTAGTGCTTGGCTATACCTGACACCACCTGTCTTTTCTCATCTCCAACCTCCAGTTGAAGCTTCAAAAGCTTGTCGGCTTTTTCCACTCTCTCACATTCAAGTACCTTTGCAACCTTTAATTCTACCTTTGCAAAATCATCTATGGTTATAAAGCCTTGATTTACTTCCGCTTGAGGCTTTTCTTCCTTAAGCTCTTGCTTTTTCTCTTTTTGGACTTCCTTTGCAGCTTTCTCTTCAGGCTGAGCTTCCTTAGCTTCAACTTGACTATCATTTGCCGCTTGAAGGTCTGCTTCTATTTCTGCCAGCTTCTTTTGCTCGTCTATTCTTGCAAACAGCGGCTTAGCTTGATTTACAGAAGCTCCTGCTATTGTGCCATCAAAGGATTTAAGAGATTCCCATGCTGTGTTTTGTGCATTAATCTGTCTTTGGATTTCCAAGGCTGTATCAGGTATATGGGGTAAAAGAAGCACTGAGGCTATTCTTATGCTTTCAATTAAGTTATAAAGCACTGTAGCAAGTCTTGCCTTACTCGCTTCTTCTTTTCCTAGAATCCAAGGCTGAGTCTCATCTATATATTTGTTGCTTCTTCTAAGCAGAACAAATATTTCCTCCAGTGCCTCTGATATCTTGTATTCGTCCATTTTCTGCTCTACTTTTTTCACTGTTTCAAGAGCAAGGCTTATTAGCTCCTCATCAATAGCTTCCTTTGTGCCAAGCTCTAATATTGCTCCGTCAAAATACTTATTTACCATTGTTACAGTTCTATTAACCAGATTACCTAAATTATTGGCAAGATCGCTGTTTATTTTTCCTATCATATGCTCATAGGACAAGTTTCCATCCTGAGCAAAGGACATTTCATTTAGAATATAGTATCTTACTGCATCCAGACCAAAGTATTTTACCAGCTCCTCAGCATATATTACGTTGCCCTTGGATTTTGACATTTTGTCTTTACCTGATAAAAGCCATGGGTGTCCGTATACCTGCTTTGGCAGCTCTACTCCCAATGCCATTAATATTATGGGCCAGTATATGGTATGGAATCTTGCAATATCCTTGCCTATTATGTGAACATCTGCCGGCCAGCAGCGGTTAAACAGCTCTCCGCTTTCTCCGTCAGGATTATAGCCTAATGCAGTAATGTAGTTTGAGAGAGCGTCTATCCAAACATAGATTACGTGCTTATCATCAAAGCTTACAGGTACTCCCCAATTGAAGGAGGTTCTGGAAACGCATAAATCCTGCAAGCCCGGCTTTATAAAGTTATTAAGCATTTCATTTTTTCTGGATTCAGGCAATATAAAGTCAGGGTTTTCCTCATAGTATTTAACAAGTCTGTCGGCATATTTTGACAGTTTGAAAAAGTATGCTTCTTCGCTGGCTTTGTTTACTTCACGTCCGCAGTCAGGACATTTGCCCTCTACTAACTGTGATTCAGTGTAGAAGGATTCGCAGGGGGTACAGTATAAGCCTTCATAGGAGCTTTTGTATATGTCCCCTTGGTCATACAGCTTCTTAAAAATCTTTTGTACTGTTTCTATATGTTCTTTGTCAGTGGTCCTTATAAACTTATCATAGCTTACGTTCATAAAGTCCCAGATTCTTCGGATTTCTTTTGCTATATTATCTACATGCTCCTTTGGCTTTATGCCTTCCTTTTCAGCCTGCTCCTGAATTTTTTGTCCGTGTTCGTCAGTTCCTGTCAAAAAGAACACGTCATGTCCTCTTAATCTTTTGTATCTGGCAATAGCGTCAGTTAAAACAGCTTCGTAGGTATTTCCTATGTGGGGTATTCTTGATGTGTATGCTATTGCTGTGGTAATATAGAATTTTTTCTTTTCCATTATCAATTCCTCCTTTTTATAAATAAGAACCTCTAAAGCTCAATAAAAATTTCGCTAAGACTTCCTAATTTCTTTGCGAGAACAAACTGAATATTTATAGCTTTGAAGTTTGTTCTCAGCATAAAACCCAATAAAAAAACTCCCATCCCCCTAAAGGGACGAGAGCTGCTCGCGTTACCACCCTGATTTATTTCTGCCTCACGACAGAAAACTCCGTAAGTGACTAGGTAAATATTTTACTGCATCACCCTGCTTTTTAACGGTAGCTGCCGATACATACTTAGTATACACCTCATATGTACAGTTCAGGAGCCATGTTCAGCCATTTCAATGCACCGGCTCTCACCCAGGATTTATTACAAATCCCCCCCGGCTCTCTTTGCCACATCCATTAGCTTACTCTTTCCTTCATTACTTTTTATTTTGAAGCTATTTATATTTTTTACCTTCATGTGAAAAATATACATTAGTTTTTCGG
>CALGKJ010000246.1 GCA_937930535.1 uncultured Clostridia bacterium | reverse complement strand
GGAAAGAAAGGTCAAGGCGGCGGAGACTTCCTCGGTGGTGTCAAATCTGGTATACATACTAGATTGGTACAGTTTGGACAGAAGCTGTTGGCAAGTGGTAAGGCTCTGGTAAAGGGTGCAGTGGATAAGGTTAAGGGATTGCTTAGTCCAAAGGTTAAGTTTAATATAGGTAATGAAACTCATCATTTGTGGGTAGAGAAGCAAGGTGCAAAAAATGTTGTAATGATGGCTAGTAAAGAACAACCAGCAATTGAGTATGTAGAGAAAATTATTGACAGTGTGCAGGATAAAAATGTAAAATTGAATAAAGCACAAGCTAAACAAGAAATCAGTAATGCTGAGAAGCAAAGCGATGAGAGTCTAAAATCTGGACAACCTCTAGTAAAAGTCAAGGTTACTATGCAAAAACTTCCTTCTGAGGGAACGTCTAAGTCTGGACAGGGATTCAATACATTTAATGATGCTAAGAAAGCATTAGGTTCAGCAGGAGAAGGTAAGCAATGGCATCATATTGTAGAACAGTCCCAAATACAAAAGTCAGGCCTTGACCCAACGCAGATTCATAATACTAATAACCTTATTGCAGTTGATAAAGCTACACATGCGAAGATAAGCGGGTATTATAATACAAAGAGCTTTGACTTTACGGGAGGATTAAGTGTAAGAGATTGGTTAGCTGGGCAAAGCTATCAAACTCAATATGAATTTGGAATGAATGTATTAAAAATGTTTGGGGTGACGAAATGAAAAAAGTAAAACGGTCGAAATCTGATATTCTAGACCAATATATTAATAGTGGTAATGTTATGTACAAAGCTACTTTAGAAGGAGATTATAAGACAAACAATAAAGAAGGTAAAATAATAACTCAAGTATTCAAGCATTTAGAAAAGGACTTGGAACTTGCTAGTGACACTTTGCCACTACTATTTGACAGTGAAAATGTAGTAACAAGAACTAAGGCGGCAGCTCACTGTTTAGCATTAAAAATTTATATAGATAAGGCTGAAAAAATACTTGAGGATGCAGCTGAAGATGATAAAAATGGTATCTTTGGATTTAATGCAAAAATGACATTAAAAGTATGGCGTGAACAAGGATTCTTAAAAGTATACCAAAAGTAGAAATAAGAATAGATTTAAGGTCACACAGTTTCGGCTGATGTGGCCTTCTTCTTATTGGTTAAGTAGACATAAAGCAGATAATAAGCAACTAAATTACAACACTTTAAAATGCTTTATATCACGTTTTTATTTGTTACTGTATGTTTTAATATGTATCATGCTAAAAACAGCTTATAGCAAAGGCTACACTGTCTGTCACTAAAGAGCAATGGGCTGTAATATGTTTTTATAAAACTGTCGCTGTGTGTCCTCGAAGGCCATCAAAAAAACTGTTTTAAGCAAAATAATACAGAAAAGTAACAGCACAGTACCTATCAATATTATAATCCATTCAAGCCCGCTTAACCCACTAAAACAAAAGGTTTTAAGAAAAGTGTGACTATATAATATTTGCAGATTTTTAGTCTGCAAAGCTATCTCAGTAGGAGCATATTACAGCTTCAATTATCTTAATTTTTATGCTGTTTACTACTATAACACTTTTTGTAACTATAATAATCAGATATGACTTTGTTTACAGTGGAGGCGGTGCTATTTTCTTCATAGCAAGCAATCCCGCCCCACGCTGTAAAATAAAATGCTTACGTCAAAAAATCAATGCTGTAGTTCTTTTTGTCACTGCTTTTATTTATATAGTTACTGTAATTGTATTCAGCTAAAACTTAGCAACTACAAGGTTTTCATGCCGAGGCGGCATTTTGCTATATTTCATAAAAAATAGCAATTACGTATCCGATAACGGCTCTAGTAGCCTGATATACACCACCCCTTTTTTATATCACCGGAAAAGTTTAGTAATGTAGTAGGAATAATCGGATTAAATTTTTATATCCATTCTGTGTCTTCTAATTGTGATTTACTGTATTCGTCACCTAAATCTAAAACATCAAATATATTATCGCATTCCTTCAAGTTCTCAATAAATGGTATTAGCATCTTTCGAACAGTATCTTTATCGTCTGGTCGATGATATTTTTTCAAGTATTCTTCTGCCTTATCCAAGTATAGTTGCGTACCTAAATATAATTTGTACTGTAAGACAGGCTCAATATAACCGGGTATTGGTTTGAGCCTTGTTTTAATTATGAATCCTTGCTCTAAAAGTTTATTTACTGTACTTTTTACAGTAGCGGTTAATACTCCAGTATCTTCCATTATTAGGGTTCTGCTCTTGGCAATATATCCGTCAGTTGTAACGCCAGTTAAAATATTTTTATCACACCATTGTTTGGATAGCCTATACATATATGCTTCCAACAAATCTGTTAAAATCAACGCCTGTTCATTACTCCCCAAAATCAGCTTCAAAGCTGGAAAACTTTTTCTGTACTTCATAATTGCTTTCCTCCTCTACTTTTTATCCTACTAAATCACTGTAGGGAACCCTACTATGGCAATACAGAACCCTACTAAGAAAGTACAAGTCCCTACTATGACAATGCAAATTCCTACTAAGGCATAGTAGCACTTATATAAAACTTAAATATTTAACTTACATAGTACTTAAATACACTGAGATTAGTGCAAAATGGTAAAATAAAACAATTTTAACACTATAGAAGCAGTGAATAGAAACATAGCCTCCGCTAAAAAATGCAAAAATTTAACTTGTATTATACATAGCAGCACCTCCACAAAAAATGATGGTTTTGCTATATAGATTACATATTATTAATCCCAACAATATGACTGATATTTTTTATTTTATGTAGTCTAAGTGTTAAAGTACTGTAAGCAAAAGCGTTTACATAGTGATTTAAACGCTGTAAATCTGCTTGTCGTCAATTTAAAGTGTTATAGCACGTTGTAAGTATTGCTGTACTTTAAAAAGCAGACAGCAAGGGGTAAAGCAGTAGATTTAAAAATCCATAAAAGATGGTATATTCAGGTCGGAATCATGAAGCAATGAGCTTATACTTAAAATATAGACAACCAACAAGCTAAAAACCGCCCACCAAGGGCAAAAGGGAGGATGTTAGAAATGGCGAAAGCAACAACCAAAACAGCAGAGATTGCTAAAGAAGTTACAGCTCAAAAAAAGAATGAGGCTCAGGCTGATACTACTATGGAATTCGTAAACAAGCTTATTAATAAAGGTGAAGAAGTAAAACCTGCCCCCCAAAAAGTAGAGGTGACAGTTAATGACAAGAAGCTAAAGCTGGCTTGCAGAATCATACCTGACAATTGTACTGACACATACACTAATAGCTTTACTGTTCCCGTTGAAGAAAAAGATGTAAAAGTTTTTTATGGGAAAGGGGGCGGTGTGCTTTCTGCAAGTCTTTATGTAGATGGTAAGCTTGAATACTCAGGTGTATCAATGCAGGGCATATTTGCAATAGTGCAGGCTTTGTTTGAAGTAGACAAGCTGACTACTGACAGGCTTTATATAGCAAGCAACGTAAACAGAAAAAAGCCACCCCAGGCGAATAAAGCTATAGAATCAGCTTCTACTGAAAATCAGTAGTAAACTAAACAGTATAGCAAATACAAATATTATGAATGAAGTGAGTGTTTAAGATTTAGATACTCGCTTTATTTTTTTTGAAGAAATATTTTGTTATTTTACAGTCATTTGTATATTTTACTATAGTTTTTGCCTTGAAATTTTGTATATAGTACCAAACCTAAAAAAACTGTGGGTTTGTCTGTTTAACTTCCAAATATTTACGGATGGTAACGACATAAATGACACCGTGCATAATCGTACACTTTTTAGCACTGAGTGAAAAGTGCTGAAAATAGAGTGCATAAATCCCTCAAACCGCATTTATGCACATGTACAAGATTCGGTCGACCTTTATAAACGGTTCATCTTACAATAAATGCACAAGTAAGATTATGGAAGGTGATGTGATGCAGACTAAAAAATTCGCTTATGCAAGAGTAAGCAGTAAAGACCAGAACTTGGACAGACAAATTAAAGAGTTTTTAGACATTGGACTTTATGAGCGGGACATTTATGTTGAAAAACAGTCAGGTAAGGACTTCGACAGAGCAGTTTATCAGGGACTAAAAAGGCATTTAAGAGAGGGCGACACACTATACATTAAGTCCTTAGATCGCTTTGGCAGGGATAAGGAGCAGATATTAAATGAGTGGCATGAAATCACAAAGGTGATTAGAGCTCACATTGTAGTACTGGATATGCCCCTGCTGGATACGAGTAAACATACTGGTATTACTGGTTTGGAAAGTCTTGTAGCTGACATTGTGTTGCAGCTACTAAGCTTTTTTGCAGAGGAAGAAAGGCTGAAAATCAAGGAGAGACAGCGAGAAGGTATTGCTGCTGCAAAAAGCAGCGGTAAGAAGTTTGGCAGACCTAACATGAAGTATCCACAAGAGTGGGAGCAGTATTACGGAGAATGGAAAAGACATCAAATAACTGCGGTAGAAATGTGCAGAAGGCTTGACTTGAAAAAGTCCACGTTTTACAAGCTTGTCAGGATATATGAAGGTAGAGAAAAGTAGGATATCAATAGTTCATTATGAACATTGACATAAAAAGTAAATAACCTGAAAGTTTCTATATTGTAGAAAATAGATAGGCTGGCGTTCCCTTGCGGGTCTTCGGACTAACGCTTAATAGCTGAGGTTGCCGGTATTTTAGACAATAAAGAAACAGCAGGAGAATGAGTGAGGTGCATATGAATAAAAAACAAAACCATATTTATGTAGGTATTGACCTGCATAAAGAAACCCACACAGCCGTTATTATAAACTGCTGGAATGAAAAGCTTGGTGAGATTACCATTGACAACAGACCTTCAGAGTTCAAAAAGCTTCTTGAGGCTGTAAGGAAACACAGTAAAAGTACCACCCCAATATATGGACTTGAAAATGCCTATGGGTACGGGAGAAACCTTGCTATTTTTCTTGTAGAGAACAAGCAAATAGTCAAGGATGTAAACCCTTCTTTGTCCTATGCACAGCGTATTAGTGCCCCAACTACAAAAAAGGATGATGCTTATGATGCCTTGTGTGTTGCAAATGTTCTATTAAACAAACTAGACGAATTGCCAGATGCCTGCCCCCATGATTCATTTTGGACAATTGCCCAGCTTGTAAACAGGCGTGATGCCATAGTCCAGTCATTAGTGATGCTGAAAAATCAATTGCATGAACAGTTAAAACATGCTTATGCAAGCTATAATAAGTATTTTACCGTTATAGACACTAAGACTGCCTTAAACTTCTGGGAGCTGTATCCATCGCCACGACATTTAAAAAATGTGAAGGTGGAGGATTTGGCAGAAACATTGAGAAAAACAAGTAATAACAACTGTTCTACTAATAGGGCACAGAAAATCCTTGACTTGGTAAATAGTGATGGTAGCATGAATTTAGATTATCAGGATACCAGGGACTTTATTGTACGAAGCATAGTAAGGGACATACGGCATAAAAAACAGGAACTGGAGATTGTTGAAGAAGAGATTGAAAAAATGATGAAGACCTTTGATTATAAGCTTGAAACAATGCCAGGAATAAACACTGTAACCGCTGCAAGGCTTATAGCTGAAATAGGGGATATCAACAGGTTTCCAAATGTAGATAAGTTTGCCCGTTTCACAGGTGTTGCACCTGTGCTATTTAGTTCAGCAGGAAAGGGTAAAGAACAGAAGTCAAAGCAGGGTAATAGAAGGCTGTACGGTATATTTTACTTTTTAGCTGTGCAAATGATACAAACAGCATGGAAAAGTGGCAAGCCAAGAAATGCAGTATTTCTAGAGTACTACCAGCGTAAACAGAGTGAAGGAAAAAACAAGCCACAGGCACTTGTTTGTGTGATGAGAAGGCTTGTAAACATCATATATGGTATGCTGAAAAACAAGACAGAGTATAGAATACCTGAACTACCAAAAGAAAAAACTATGTGATAAAATGGTAATTATAAAAAATATGGTACGTGAAATATTAATCTGAAAACTGAATAATGAGGCGACAGGATAAGTCCAGTCTGTAAGTGTTAATGCTAAGGGAACGCCTAAGACTCCACAAGGACTAACAATTGAGCAATTTGCAAATTCATCTAAGTTAATTAGGCAAAGTGTAGGTAATATAAGTGATGATATAGTTGTACAGGGAAGTAGGGCAGGTGGAACAGCAAAAGCAACCTCTGATATTGATTATGCAATAAGAGTATCTCCAGAAAAATTTGATGAATTAATAAAGCAAAGATTTAGAACACCAAATCCTGGGTCAGCAAAAGAAAGAACGATGCTAAATGCAATTGAGACTGGAAAAATCCAAGCTGGAGAAGCTGGATTAAGAGGTTTAAGAAAACAATTGCAAGAGATGCTAGGTATTGATGTAGATATATCTATAATCAAATCTGGGGGAGCATTTGATAATGGACCAATGATTAACTTACCTAAATAAGGAGGTCAAATATGGGGATTTATGATAGTTTATACTGTAAAATATTTATTGATTCGGAATGCGATATGGATTTTTTGATAAACAAAATTAATGAATTAGTAAGTGGACAAAAAAAGTTATTTCGTACCATAGACACTGAGTTTGGTGAACTTGATGTTAATAAAAACGAGGATTTTGACTCGGAAAAACGGTGCATAAAACCTAACGGCTTCTTATATTCAAGGTATTATCTTGATGTTGAGCCAAATGAACAAATAGAACAGGAAGATTATATAGCCAATATTTCAAAACTTCTTCAAGATTTGTGGAAAAGTGATTTTGAGGCTGTAGCAGCATGTGATTTTGAGGAGGAACTTCCTAGTAAAGCATAATAACTTGAATAGAAATGCTCCCTGTATATGCAATGCAGGGAGCAAATTTTCTTTTGGATGGTGATGGCTTATTAATTATATTATTTTTGATTTAGAAGCAACTTGTTGGGAGAATGAAAGAAATAAGATAAACGAAATTATTGAGATAGGTGCTGTCAAGTTGAATCACAGTTTGGAGATTATAGACATCTTTTCGTGTTTCGTTAAACCAGAAATCAATCAAGAATTGTCTGAATTCTGCAAAAACTTAACTTCTATTTCTCAGGAAAATGTAGATAATTCTAAGAGTTTCAATCAATCAATAAGGGAATTTGAACAGTGGGTGTTATCAACGAGTGAAGATATTTATCTTGGCTCATGGGGTTTTTATGATAAAAAACAAATATTGAAGGAATGCTCTATAAAGAAATACTCGGGTCAGGTTATAAGCCTTCTTGACAGGCACATAAGTATAAAACACCAGTTTTCTAAGATTAAGAACATTAAACCTTGTAGAATGGATGCAGCATTAAAAATGTTGGGAATACAACTAGAGGGTACACACCATAGAGGAATTGATGATGCAAAGAATATTTCTAAAATATTTAAATCAGTGTTTCAGGAACTTAAGTTCTAAAAAAAGGATGTCACACAGTTTCGGCTGATATGACATTCCTTCTTTTGATGAATAGATAAATGTTGTAAAACAAAGTGGGCAGTTTACCCTTAGATTAATACATAAACAGGCTATTAAAAACCGAAGAAGAGATTTTCCATATGGGATAAGGTTTATAGGGGTATCTGGGATATTTATTACATAAATGGACTGAAAACAGGGGACATAAAATAATAATATTGAAAAATACTGCCTATGGAAGAATATTGAAAGTGAAAAGTTTCGTATACATAACGTCAATCACAGCCCTTGGGTGTCAGTAAGATCAATCGGAAGCAGTAGAGAATTGGTAAACAAAGGGGGAGCAAAAGAATGGACGTAGAAATAAGGCAGGAGTATATAAAGATATATCCACCAGTAAAAGAGCTGTTTGATTTGCTGGACAAAGGCAATCCTAATGTCTATAAGCGAATGCATGTATATATAGCAGCCGCTGAAAAGCTAATTGCTTCGGTAGAGATTGATTATGCTTGCTTCAACCACTATGCGGAACAATATCTGCAATTGGTAAAGAAATCCAAAGAGCAGAAAAGCAAGAGCACCGCAAGGCTGCGGGAGTATCGGGAACATGCAAGGGCAGAAATGTACGCCTTAGACTTTATCGTGGCTTTCAGAGCTGGTGCTGAACAGAGGGTATTTAAAGTATTACGATTACAAGTTGGGGCTGTTTTGCTGGTTTGTTACACCAAAACAAGTATCCAAACAGTATATTGAAGAAAAAAGGCAATCGGGCGAGTATACTTTGTATAATATCCGGTTTTGGGGTATCAATACCTCATATGAATTATTGTATGAGATACTAAGACCACCGACACCGGAAGAAATAGAGCAGGAAGAACGTGAGGAATTAAAGTATTTCAATACTATTTCCCCTGTTGATCTGACACCCTATCAGGGCACAGGCTGGACAAACTATCTGAAAATATGGAACTGCTGACGGGGAAACTCAAAATCTTAAGTAAATCGAAACAAGGCGGTTGTCTTTATAGACTCTTTCTTTTAAAATGTAAGTTTTACTGGATAAATCCCTACTCAATTAACTTCTTAATCACAAGTCATAACCATAGGTGTAAGAAAAAAGGATATTAGGCTGCAGCATATTAACATGCAATACCCAATATCCTTACCCCTGCCATCTACACCTTTTTAGATCCCAAATAAGCCTCTCTAATCCTAGGATTTTCCGCAATTTCCTTTGCCTCACCCTCCATGATGATTCTGCCTTGTTCCAGCACATAGGCTTTATCTGCAATAGAGAGTGCCTTAAAGGCATTTTGCTCTACCAGAAGAATGGTTTTTCCCATTTTTCTGATATCTGTAATAATATCAAATACTGTCTGCACCAGTAAAGGGGCTAAACCTAGTGAAGGTTCATCCAAAAGGATTATTTCCGGGCTGCTCATAAGCCCTCTGGCGATAGCAAGCATCTGCTGTTCACCGCCGCTTAGAGTACCGGCTATTTGCTTTTCTCTTTCCTTCAATCGAGGGAAGAGAGTATACATCTTTTCTATATCTTCCTTTATTTTTGCTTTGTCATTTCTTATATATGAACCCATTATGAGATTGTCATATACTGAGAGGTTGGCGAATATGAGCCTTCCCTCAGGGACATGACATATGCCTTGCTTTACAATTTTGTTGGGAGTAGGAGCAAGCTTATTGTTATGGTATAATATTTCTCCCTCTTTATATCGCAAAAAGCCTGAAATAGCATTTAAAAGAGTAGACTTTCCTGCTCCATTGGAGCCTATTATGCTAACGATTTCACCTTTATTGACTTCCAGAGACACTCCTTTTAACGCATGGATTCCACCATAATATACATGTAGATTGTTTACTTTTAACATCTGTTAACCCTCCACTCCCAGATATGCTTCTATAACCTTCGGGTTACTCTGGATTTCAGAAGGAGTTCCTTCTGCCAGCTTGCAGCCGAAGTTTAGAACCAATATATTATCGCATATACCCATGATTAAATCCATGTGATGCTCTATTATCAACACAGTAAGGTTGAATTTTTTCCTGATTTCATCTATAAGAAGCATCAGCTGCTCTGTTTCATCAGGATTCATTCCGGCAGCCGGCTCATCCAGCAGCAGCAGTTGGGGTCTTGATGCCAAGGCTCTTGCTATTTCCAGTCTTCTTTGAAGTCCATAGGGAAGATTATTGGCTACCAGCTCTTTTCTGGCAGTCAATCCCATAATTTCAAGCAGTTCATCAGCTTGCTCCTTAAGAAGCTTTTCTTCCTTTCTATATTTGGGCAGCATCAGCAGTGCATCAAGTATGGAGTAATCTACATTTCTATGACATGCAGTAAGTATATTTTCGTACACGCTGAGCTTTTTAAACAGCCTTATATTCTGAAAGGTTCTTGTTATTCCTGATTCAGCTACCATATAAGTTTCTTTATTAGTAATGTCCTTATCGTTAAAGAGGATAGTTCCTTCCGATAGCTTATAAACTCCTGTTATCAAATTAAATATAGTTGTCTTTCCAGCACCATTTGGACCAATTAAACCGGTAATACTGTTTTTCTGTACCTTAAAATCCACATTACCAACAGCAGTTAAACCGCCGAATCTTTTAGTTATATTGTTTAGTTGTAGTATACTCATCACTTATTGCCTCCTTCCAGACCCTTGACTTTACCTTGGCTTCTATTCTTAAATCTAATTAGAAGCTTCTTTAAGCTGGAAGGGGTAAGCTCATAGCCGCCCATTAGACCCTCAGGTCTGGAAATCATAATAAATATAACTGCCAAACCATAGAAAACCAGTCTCCATTGTGAAACAGATCTTAAAAACTCTGGCAGAGCTGTAAGTATAAGAGCACCAAGGACACTGCCTGAAATGCTGCCAAGTCCGCCAAAAATAACAATTATAGTAAGCTCGGTAGATTTAACCAAGCTGAACATCTTTGGCTGCAAAAAAGTCATGTAGTGTGCCATAAGTCCCCCTGCAATACCTGCATAGGCAGCACTTATCATAAGAGAAATCATCTTATGCTTGAAAACATTTATGCCAATAACCTGAGAAGCAAGCTCCTCTTCACGTATTGCTATAAGGTTTCTACCGTGACGTGAACGTATCAAATTGGCTAGAAATAATACAGCGATAATATTAAAAGCAAGTACATTCCATATGTTAGTACTATTTGGAATCCCCGGCCAGCCTCTGGCTCCTCCGAAGTACTGTACATTATCCAGTATTAGTCTGATGGCTTCTCCAAAGCCCAGAGTTGCAATACAGAAATAGTCTCCTTTTAGATTTAAGGTAAGCTTTCCTATTATCATACTGAAAAACGAAGCTACAAGTCCTCCTGCCAAAACAGCAGGTATAAAAGGACAGTTAAATTTTACACTGAGCATGGCAGAGGTATAGCCGCCTATTGCCATAAAGCCTGCGTGACCAAAGGAAAACAGTCCGGTAAAGCCAGTAAGCAGTGATAATCCAAGCACTGCCATAAGATTTATTCCTGCCAGTATCAAAATACCTTCTATATATGTATTCATATACGCACCCCCCGTTAAGCCTTATCTTCGGTAGCTTTTCCCATAAGACCCATTGGTCTTACAACTAAAACACCGATAAGCAGAGCAAAAGCAATAAGATCTCTGTATTGTGATGATAAATAGCCGGCTGTAAAGGTTTCAATAATACCCAGCAGTATTGAGCCCACAACTGCTCCCTGCAAGCTTCCCAGTCCGCCGAAGACAGCGGCTATGAAGGATTTCAAGGTAATAGCTCCAATCTGAGGATATACTGTATATTTCATTCCGAACATTACGCCTGCTATGCCGGCTAAAAAGCCTCCTAGGGCAAATACTATAATTATGATTACATTAGTATTTACTCCCATTAATGCACTTGCCTTTATATTGTAGGCAGTAGCACGAATCGCCTTTCCGATTTTTGTATATTCTATAATATATATTAAAAGTGCCAGACAAATTGCAGAGGTTACAAACATAAGCACATCCAGCCTTCCCACTGACAATACGCCAAGCTTGAAGGGGGTTTTTGAAAAAATTTCTGGATAGGTTCTAAAGGTAGGACCAATGGTAGCTATTATTATATTTTCTAAAAAAATTGATGCACCCATGGCAGAAATTATGAAATATAGATAGGGTGCTTTTCTTTCCCTTAGGGGCGTGTAAGCAACTCTTTCGATTACAACTGCCATCAGCGCTGTAAGAAGAGCAGCCCCGATAAAAGCCACCGAAAAGGGAAGCTTGTATATAGTAAGCAGAAAGTACCCGAAATAGGCACCAAACATGATAACACCGCCATGGGAAAAATTGCTGAAATTCATGATGCTGTATACTAATGAGTAGCCTACTGCCATTAAGGCATATACACTGCCTATAGAAAGACCATTAATGAACTGCTGAAAAAATTGTGTCATTTTAAACCTCCTTATGTAAATAATAGCGGAGCAGAAGGGGATACCTTCAGCTCTGCTATTATCAACTCTATTTATTCAGCTGCATATTTTTGCTGGAAAACATATTTTCCATCTATAATTTTAATAATTGCAGCATCTTTTCCTTCAGGATTATGTGTGTCTTTGCCAATATTTATCTTTCCTGTAATACCTGTGATGCTTGCAGTTTCCAGTGCATCTCTAATTTTCTGTGAGTCGGCTGCGCCTGCTCTGTTAATTGAATCCACCAGCAGTAAAAACGCATCATGCACCAGATAACCGTTAAGCTCAACATCCTTGTTGTATTTGGCTTTGTATCTAGCTTTGAAGTCCTGAACCTCAGGGTCATCAAAATCCAGATGGTTTGCAAAATATGCGCCTTCAACTGCAGCCTTTGCCATACTTATAAGCTGTTCTGAAGGCCAGCCATCGCCGCCTAGAAGCGTAGCTTTTATATCAAGCTCTCTAGCTTGATTTGCACTAAGAGCAACTTCCTTGAAGAAATATGGCATAAAAATTACATCAGGGTTTGTTGCCTTGATTTTGCTGAGCTGAGGTCTGAAATCAACGTCTCCAGTCTTAAAGCCTTCCTTTGCAACGATTTTCCCGCCTTTTTTTACGAAGTACTCTTCAAAGAACTGTGTAAGACCTTGGGAATAGTCATCACCTACATCATAAAGGATTGCTGCATTTTTTGCTTTTAATATGTCTATTGCATAACCCGCAACAACTGCTCCTTGATATGGATCTATAAAGCATACTCTGAAATTATAGGGCTTTACTTTGCCATCCATTACTGTAACCTTAGGATTTGTAGCAACAGTTGCAATATCAGGAACCTTTGCAGCTTCAAGAACTGATGCTATAGGAATAGCACTGCCGCTGGCATTAGGTCCAAGAATGGCAACTACCTTATCCTCACCTGTAAGCCTTTTTGCCACGTTAACTGCTTCCTGGGGATCTCCCTTGGTATCATAGCCTACAACCTGTAGAGTCTTTCCAAGCAGTCCGCCCTTGGCATTTGTTTCCTCAATAAGCATTTTTACAGTATCAAACTCACACTGTCCCCAAACTGCTTGATCCCCACTGAGAGAACCCATCCAGCCAATTTTTATAACATCTGCTCCCCCTGCGGTAGTAGTTGTTTTCTGACCACATGCACTTAGCGTTAAGGTAAGTACAAGTAAAAAAGATAGTAAGTAAGCTAGTCTTCTCTTCATTAAGATTCCTCCCTAATTAGATTTTGTTTGCGTTAATACCCTGTACTATATAAATCGCACTTGAATATTAACATTGTATTAAGTATAAGGGTGGTACTCAAAAAAATACAAAAAGACTCAAAAAGTTACAGAATCTATATAATTGTTGCTTTTATCAGCTTTGGCTTTCACTAATAAGCATGAGACATTCAATGAATTTGTTTATATTGACTTTTCCCCCTGTTTTACGCTTGCCTCTAATGTAATCCATTTCTGCCTTGACGTCTTCAAAATCAAACAGGGTATTAGAAAAGTTCTGAAAGTTTGTGCTGTATAAATCCTCTACCCCTGCATTTGCAAGGTTGGTAAGCCCGTTTTTGATTGCACGTCTGATTCGCTGTTTTACTGTTTTTACATTTTCGTTGGTTTGACTGCAAATTTGATTTAGACAGTACTCATCAAAGGTCTGCTTAGTGTCTATTAAATATGTACAAATATAAATGATATCAGTAGTTCCCTTTTCTCCTAGCATACCAAGCATACTCAGGGTTTTTTTCAATTCCTTTATTTTATCCTTTGCCATATCCTTAGGAGTCTCTACCTGATTTATAACGCTGCGTATATTCGCAAGTATCTGCTCCATCCGAATTTTCTCGCGAAGCTTACGTAAGACGCTTTCAATTTCTACATAATTAATTGGTTTGCTTATAAAGAACTCTATTCCTGCTTTGTATGCCTCAGTAATAAGCTTCACATCCGATACCTGTGATATCATTACAAAGTTTGTATTGTGCTTTTTGGCTTTAACCTCTTTTATTAGACTAATAACATCCAGCTTTGGAATAAGAAGCTCAATTAAAATAATATCAGGAAATTCAATCCATATATCTCTTAAAGCAGTTTCACCATCACAGGCTGTACCCACCACTTCACCAAGGCTGTTTTCCTCAAGGATATTGGTTAATAATTTTATGATATTGGCATCATCGTCCACAATGTAATACTTCAACTTTTTTTCCCTCCTAACCTGCATTTAAAAACAGCTTTTGCTTTCACATAAATAGATCAATTGAAATACTGATAGAGAAGGTTGTCCATAAGTTTTATATAGATTACGAAAATATTATCTTAAAGATAAGATTGATAATTGTAATTAATTCATTTTAATATGTAAGTAAAGGCTTCTTTGTCCGAATATTATAAATATTATACATCTTACCACATAACGATGATAATGAAAACATTTATATATAAAGCTTTACAATAGCTGTATTAGATATAATATAATTAGAATGGAGATACTTGAAGAATTACAAAAATAAGCAAAGCAGTAATTAAGAATATATTGAAGAAGGAGATTTTATGGGTATTGAAGAGTTGATAGGAATTGATAGAGAAATCGAAAAAATATTTTATGAGCTTGTAGGCATTCGCAGTGATACTAACACCATTTATGAAAAAAGCATCGAAGCATATTTTGTGGATTTCTTTTCTGAACTTGATTATTATAAAGCGAATAGCAATTACTATGGTACTTATCCTATCCCAGAGGATTCCTATACCAGAGCAGTTTCATGGGGACTGGTAAAAGGAAGGGGAGCAGCTACCGTTATACTTCTTAATCACAATGACGTAGTGGATATTGAGGATTTTAAGGTATTGAAGCCCTATGCATACTCACCCAGAGAGCTTGAAAAAGAGCTTTGTAATATTAGGCAGGAGCTTCCAAAAGAGGCTCGAGAGGATCTTGAAAGCGGCGGTTATATATTCGGTAGAGGTACCGCTGATATGAAGGCTGGCATAGCTATTCAACTGGCATTAATGAAAAGATATTCCCAACTGAGCAGTTTTCACGGAAATATATTGTTTTTATCAGTGCCTGATGAAGAAAATTTATCGGCTGGCATGCGCAGTGCCACAGCTCTGCTGGAAATACTAAAGGAAAGGCATGGTCTTGATTATATTATGATAATAAATTCTGAACCGCACCAAAGAACACAAAAGAGTGTCGGGGTTATATCTGAGGGGTCTGTTGGAAAGATCATGCCCTTTGTATATGTACGAGGCTATTTATCTCATGCAGGAAAGGTTTTTGAAGGCTTTAATCCAATAAGTCTGCTGTCTGATATTGTAAATAGAACAGAACTGAATCTATCGCTGTCAGATTTTATTGAGGGAGAAGCATCTCCTCCGCCAACTTGGCTGTGTTTTAAAGACAGCAAAAGCCATTATGATGTCTCGATGCCATTAAGTGCGTGGGGTTATATGAGTGTACATACACTTACAAAAAATCCTGTATTAGTTATGGACAGTATAAAAGATATATGCGTTAAGGCATTTACAGTTTTGATAGATACTATGAATGAAAAGTTCAGGATTTTTAGAGAAAGGCTCAGCAAAGGCATTGAACCTCTACCATGGGAGGTAAAGGTTGTTACATATAGAGAGCTATATGAAGAGGCTGAGACAAATAATAAAGACAGATTCAGAAGGGATTATAAAACAGCACTAGAGGAAGCGGCAGAAAAGCTGAAGCATGGGCAAAAATCTTTAGCAGATATAAATTTTGAGATGATAGATTTTATTTTTAACTATATCAGCGATATGTCACCTAGAGTAGTTATTGGTTTAGCTCCGCCTTATTATCCTAGTGTTTCAAATATTAATATTAAAGGATTAGACAAAAAATATAGTGAATTAGCAGAAGATATTATCAAGTTTGCACAAGAGCATTTTCAACAGCATTATATGCGAGAATTCTTTTATACTGGAATATCTGATTTAAGCTATACTTATATGGAAAACAGCAATATAGTCATTAAGAGCTTAAGTGAAAATATGCCTCTTTTTGGCTCATTGTATTCTATTCCGTTAGATAAAATAGAGAAGCTTTCCATGCCATGCTTAAATATTGGTCCTTGGGGCAAGGATTTTCATAAATTGACAGAGAGGGTTTATAAGGAGGATCTTTTTTACAGAACACCCTTGATTTTGGATTATGCAATATCAAAGCTCTTTGGATAACATGCTGCAAACATTAATAAATTGCAAAATATTAGAGATTTTGTGTATAATATATTGGCTTAAGCTTAATTTAGACATTACAGCAAGTTTAAATGGAAGCGTACATGAAGCAATAAGAGTATATATAAATAGTATTGTTGATTAGAAGTAAAAATCTGGTTTTGTCAAGGTGGATTCCTTGAAAACCAGATTTTTGTCTTAGTGTTACAGCTTTTGTATAAAAGGTATAACTGACTGGCAGAAGCAGACACTATAGAGAAACAACTTCGAAATTAAATTTATCCAGTTGTTTCTCACAAAGAGATTAGCAACTCTTAAAGAAAAGTATTTTGAGTTTTAGAGTTGGTATCTATAAGAGAGATTGAGATGTGTTAAAACATCAAGTAATCACTATGTATGTAGAATACTATTTTAATTTATGTAGAATAAGAGTCTGAAATAAAAAGTTCAGAAGAAGGGAAGAAGATATGATGACAAATATTAATACAGCAATAGATACAGTATGGAACTTAGACAATAGTTATGCTCGTCTGCCAGATATTTTTTTTAGCAGTCAGAGTCCAATTCCTGTATCTTCACCGAAGCTAATCATCCTTAATTATCCACTGGCAACGTCTCTAGGGTTGAACGTTACAGAACTGGAAAGCGAGTATGGTATAAATGTGCTTGCTGGGAATAGGATTCCCAAGGATGCATTACCCATTGCACAAGCTTATGCAGGACATCAATTTGGACATTTTACCATGCTGGGAGACGGTCGTGCTGTTCTGATTGGTGAACAGATTACTCCTTGGGGTGAGCGATTTGACATACAGCTTAAGGGTTCAGGCAGAACGCGATATTCTCGTGGGGGTGATGGTCGGGCGGCTCTTGGTCCAATGCTGCGTGAATACATCATCAGCGAAGCAATGCATGGGCTAGGTATTCCTACCACTCGCAGTCTAGCTGTAGTAACAACCGGTGAGCCAGTTGTCAGAGAAACCCTCCAGCCCGGAGCAATCCTTACTCGTGTGGCTGCCAGTCATTTGCGTGTTGGCACATTTCAGTATATTTCAAATTGGGGCAGTACTGGGGAACTCCAAGCTCTGGCTGACTATACAATAAAAAGACATTATCCCAAAGCTGATGACGATGAAAACCGCTATCTGACCTTGCTAAAGGAAGTAATCAAACGGCAGGCAGCTTTGATTGCCAAGTGGCAGGCAGCGGGCTTTATCCACGGTGTAATGAACACCGATAACATGACTATTAGCGGTGAAACTATAGATTATGGTCCCTGTGCCTTCATGGATAAATATGACCCGGCGACAGTATTCAGTTCAATTGATACTCGTGGTCGATATGCCTATGGAAATCAGCCTCATATTGCGGCATGGAATCTAGCAAGACTTGCAGAAGCCCTATTGCCGTTGCTGCATCAAAATGAGGAGCAGGCTGTAAAGCTGGCTGAAGATGCTATCACAGATTTTGCAGCTTTATATTATGAAAATTTGCTCTCCAGCATGAGAGCAAAACTAGGAATTTTCAATCAGGAGCAGGAAGATGACAACCTTATTAAAGCTCTGCTGGATATGATGGAGAAATATAGTGCTGATTATACTAATACCTTCATTGCATTAACCTTTGATAAGTTTTCAGATACAGCCTTAGATGGTACTACAGAATTTACAGAATGGTATAAATTGTGGCAGGCAAGACTAGACAGGCAGGAGGAAGCGAAAAGCTCATCCCACCAGTTGATGCGGAGCTCCAACCCTGCGGTAATCCCTCGCAACCATCGAGTAGAAGAAGCGCTAAAAGCAGCAGTGGAACAGGAGGATTTTAGTGTTATGGAGCGGCTGCTTGATGTTCTTTCAAATCCTTACGCACACATGCCAAAACAGGCTGAGTATTCTACACTGCCTCCACCATCGGCCTGTAACTACCGAACTTTTTGCGGGACATGATATAATAAATGTTGCGATACAAAAGCAAAAATGCTGCCAGAGATTACTGGCAGCACAAAAATAAAAAAACCTGCCTTATCAGCAAGCCTTTGTATTCTGGTGGAGATGATGAGACTCGAACTCACGACCCCTTGAATGCCATTCAAGTGCTCTCCCAGCTGAGCTACACCCCCACTATAAAACATTTTACACTATTATTATGAAACTTGCAATATGTTTAATTTGAATTTTACAGAAGCTGGACTCAGATGGAAGGAAAGTACGAGCGGATAATAGATTATAAAAATAGGATTGAGAAAGCAACTACCATTGGTGAAAATGAGAAACATGATATATTGTCTAGCCTTGATAATATTATTATGAAGGATGATTTAGCGAACTTAACAGAAAATCTCATAAGACCCCTTAAGAAATCCTTTTAAAAATACGAGGCTTCTGTTGGTGCTGTTGATTGATAAATAAGCTCTTTTCTGACTTTTGTTTAACTCTTGCCAGAAAAAGGCTTATTTTTCATACACTTCTTCAGTACTCGCTCTATAGCACTACGTTCATTTTTGCCAGTATTCCAGAATATTTGCTTTGATAACCCATTGTGCATCACATTAAAGATTAAAATATTACGGCGTTTGTGCCAAGCAAATGTTTCAATATCCTTCCATACAAAAAAACCTTCCATTGAAACAATTCCCAGATCTCTGATTTCGTATTCTTCCAAATCCTTTAAAAGCATTTGTATATAAACAGGAAGGAAAAGTACTATGCTAAACTCTTTATTAACTATTGATATAACAAGTGTGGGTAAAAATATTATAAGAACCGTCGGTATAACTAATAGTGAAATATAATACTTAGATTTACTGCGTTCCAAAGAAAGCAGCAATTTGCCTGACCGTTCTTTATTACTCTTGAAATTGGAATAAGCCTGAACTCTATTTACTATCCAGCTTATATAGACAAATAGCAATGCCAATATAAAATAAACATCAAATTTCCCAAACATTTGTACACCTCAATTATAAAATATTATTGTTCTATAGCTTTTAAGCCTGTTGAAGTATTTAAGCAACCTTAGTTATTCTAAGTTATTTACCGCTTATAAAAATGACAGAAGTTAAAAAACTGTATAACTTATATCCATAAGAAAAAGTATACCAAAAACAATAAACTTTTTCATTATAAAAATCGATTTTGTCAAGGGTGTTTGAAATAAAAAACCAGTATTTATTTTGGAGCAGAAATACCTAGTTATTATCTGTTATGCCCTTTACCCTTTTTTCTGGTATATTGCTGAAGCTGTTAAACAGATTTGAAGTTATTCGTTATACCTTCAATATTATACTATTTTATGTGATTTTTAATGGAGTAATTATGCTCACTTTTCTAGTTCTTTCAAAGAGATGGAATAAAGTGAGATGTTTACTATAGATACCAACTCTAAAACTAAAATACTTTTTGCTAAGAACTGCTAATCTCTTTTAGAAAAGCAACTGGAAATATTAAATTGTGAAGTTGTTTCTCTATATAAATAAAGCATTAAGACTTACTTAATCGTAAATAGGCTGGCGATAGAATTAAAATAAGCAATAAAAAAATGAGTAAAGTTATGGCAAGCTTAAATGATGTAAAAGCTAAATATACACCTTGAAATACTTGTACTCTCCAAAATAAGAAAAGGAGGTGAATGAAGTGAAATTAGTATTAGACCGTTATGAGGGGAATTTTGCTGTTTGCGAGAATATGGATGTTAAAGGCCCTAGCTGCTTATTTTTTGGATCTCTAGATTATTTTAACAATTTATAGTTTAAATTCTGCACTATATTGGTCATTCATGTTGGTAATCCCCTCTATAACCTCCCTCCTTATATTTAGTATAACATGAGTTTTCTGTGCTAACAAAGTAGCTGTACGGTACTTTTAAATGAAATACTGGATATGTTAAATGTCGAAAAAAGTAATAATTTGACGAACGAAAAATGTTGATAAGTTTATTATACGATAGCATAATAATATATATAAAATGCTAAAAAACCAATTATAACAATATTTATATAACACATTTCATTGTCAAAACACTTTATGGAAGCTAGTTTTGTGTTTTAACTTCTCTATTATTTAAACACCCAAATATGTATTATCGGTTTTGCATTTCTATTTCATTTTTGATTTGGAGCCTCTAAGCAAGCAGAGTATGTCAATCGCATAAGGCCGTGTGTTTAGCCTTGGGATATATCGCATGCTTTTTTTCGTGAAAATCTAAAGTGTATTATTAGGCTTTTTCATATTTTCCCATATTGCCTATTTATGTATATTTGAGAATAATCATGTACTAGTATCAAATATGACTTCTCTATGTAATATTCTCTTATTAAAACTGTAGTATAACCATATACTTCAGTATCATTACCATACTCTATAAGCTATTGTGTTTATATCTGACAATAAGAAAATAACTGCATAGGCGTATTGTTCTGTGTACGGTCACTGCTATTATCTGGCTTTAGCATTATTTATATAGTCTTAATGCGAAACATATAAAGGCATCTACTGTTTTCATATCTCGCTATAAAGTTTACATTACAAAGGAAATTATTATAATGAAGTCTCTAACCCAAATATTAGCAGAGGCTTTATTAAATTGAGAAATGGAGGAATTATGACAGATAGAGCACTGAATATAGGTAAATTTAATAAGTCTGACAAAATAATGCTTATGTTGCTGCCCTTTTGGGCACCCCTTATACCACCTTTAGGTATTTCATGCTTAAAGGCTTATTTAGGGAAGCATGGCTACTCAATAAGTACAACTGACGGAAATCAGAATTCTGAGCTTTGGGAGGTTCACCATACATACTTAAATACACTTAAAAAATATATACCTGAAAGCAAGAGAGGTAATTTTTACATGGTAGGTTATGATGTTTTTATGAACCACCTAATGGCTCATATTCATTATACCGACGAGAAAAAATACAGGGAACTTATAAAACTTTTGGTAAGTAAGAACTTTTTTTCAAACATATTTGATATACATGCCAGGGAACTATGCAATATAATAAAAGGCTTTTACGAAAAACTTGAGGATTACATAGTAAAAGCTATAGAGGCAGAAAAGCCTGAAATCGTGGGAATATCAGTGTATAGCGTTACACTGGCACCTTCTTTATTTGCTTTTAGGTGTATCAAGGAAAAATATCCGTACATTACTACCATCATGGGAGGCGGTGTATTTGCCGATCAGTTGTCTGAAGATTCCCCCAATTTTGGATTCTTCCTAGATAAGACTCCATACATAGATAAAATAATTGTGGGAGAAGGGGAACGTTTGTTTTTGAGGTTACTGCAAGGTGAACTTCCGCAGGAACAAAGGGTTTATACATTAAAAGACATAGACAACGAGCTGTTAGATTTATCAATTACAGATATACTAGATTTTTCAGACTTTGATGTAGCAAAGTATACCCAAATGGCAGGATATACCTCAAGAAGCTGTCCTTTTCAATGCAGTTTTTGCTCAGAAACGGTACAGTGGGGAAAATACAGAAAAAAGGATGCGAGTAAGGTTGTAAATGAGCTGGTAGAGCTGTATGAGAAATATAAGAGACCCTTATTTTTATTAGGAGATTCACTAATAAATCCTATAGTAGATGAGCTTGCACAAGAATTTATTAATAGGGGAATCAAGCTTTATTGGGACGGATATCTAAGAGCCGACAAGCCTGTGTGCGATACCCAAAACACAATGCTTTGGCGGAAAGGCGGCTACTATAGGGCAAGATTAGGAATAGAAAGCGGTTCACAGCATGTCTTGAATCTTATGAACAAAAAAATCACTACAGAGCAGATAAAAAAGGCGATTGCAAGCTTGGCATACGCCGGCATTAAGACAACAACCTATTGGGTAATAGGGCATCCCGGTGAGACAGAGGAGGATTTTTTACAGACTCTTGAACTTATAGAAGAGTGCAAAGATGATATATATGAAGTGGACTGGCATCCCTTTTATTATTTCCCAACAGGACAGGTTAATTCAAAGAAATGGGAACAGGAAAATGGGATATCTCTTTTGTACCCCGAGGATGTAAGGGATATGCTGATAACACAAACCTGGACACTAAATACTAACCCCAGCAGACAGCAGATTTACGATAGACTTTGCAGATTTGAAAAACACTGCAAAAAGTTAGGTATACCAAATCCCTATTCCCTCAAGGATATTTATATGGCAGATGAAAGGTGGAAGTCTCTTCACCATAATGCAGTACCATCAGTGGTGGATTTATACAAATAGATTATTAAGAGTATGAATGAATAGGAGCGGTAGAAATGTTGAACTTAAAAAACAGAGATTTTATTGACTTGATGAGCTTTACAAAGGAAGAACTGGAATGGCTTATGGATTTTGCAGAGAATATTAAAAGTGGTAAAGATAAGACAAGATATTTGGATGAAAAGAATCTTGGACTATTATTTAGTGTTGCTTCCACCAGAACAAGGATTTCTTTTCAGGTTGGGGCAAGGCAAATGGGAGGACATGCGGAATTTTATAACTCCAGTGATTTGCAGCTCTCAAATAATGAGAGCCTTATAGACACTGCAAAGGTAATGGAAAGATATTTAGACGCTCTTATAGTACGTATGTATGATATGAAGCAGTATGGAAAGGGTAGGGAAGCCATGAATACTTTGACTGAGTATGCCAATATTCCTATAATAAATGCTTTGGACGATAAGGATCACCCCTGCCAGGTATTAGGTGATATATTGACGATGAAGGAAAAATTCGGGGAAGACTATAAGAAAAAGAAGGTTGTATTTACTTGGGGATATGCAAAAAGACAAAAATCTCTAGGAGTGCCGCATTCTCTTATGAGTGCTGGAGCCACATTAGGTATGAACATAGTTTTTGCTTACCCTAAGGGTTTTGATCTTGATGAACAATATATAGAATTTGCAAGAAAAACGTCACAAAGTACGGGAGCTAGGATAGAATTCTGCAATGACTTGATGGAAGCCTCAGAGGGCGCAGATATAATTTACCAAAAAAACTGGAAAGGCATAAATATGGAGGATGCACAGGAGCTTAGAATAAGAGAAGAGGTAAGGCACGATTGGTGTGTTTCTATGGAGCATTTTAAGCGTGCTAATCCCGGAGCTGTCTACATGGACTGCCTTCCTGTAATCAGGGGTGAGGGAGTAACCTCTGAGGTAATAGATGGAGATTGTTCAATAGTATACGATGAAGCTGAAAATCGCCTGCATATACAGAAGGCTATCATGGCAGCTTTATTATAAGAAATATATTGTTTTTGCAATGGACGAACTGACAATATGAGTATTGGTAGTTCGTCCTCTAAAAAATCTGCATAAGATGCTGTGCACCATAGAAAATTAACGATAAATCATCAATAAAGGGGTATTAATGTATGACCGGCTTACTGAAACTAGATGCAAAAAACATAGAGAATATATTAGCTCTCAGCCCTATGCAAGAGGGAATGTTGTATCACTATTTGAGCAGCAGTAGTACTAGACAATATTTCGAACAGTTGAGTCTAAGATTGTCCGGGGATATTAATATTAGTTTGATTAGGAAAGCCTGGTACTTTGTAATAGAAACAAACGAAATGCTAAGGACAATATTTCGCTGGGATAGTCTGGACAAGCCTGTACAGATAATACTGAAAAAATATAGCTTGCCTATAGAAGAATATGATCTACGGGGAATGACACAGGATAAAAGGGAAGAAAAACTCGAGGAAATAAAGGAAGCGGATAGGAGCAGAGGCCTGGATATTAGTAAGGAAT
>CALGKJ010000245.1 GCA_937930535.1 uncultured Clostridia bacterium | reverse complement strand
CAGCTCCGGCGAGAAACGTATTACCACCTTATCGGCATACCCTGTAGTATATACATTAATCTTTACACATTCATAGCTTAAAAATCTGTGAGGTTCATTTGTCAGCTTCTTGCCGAACATATCTGTCTGACCTCGCCAGTGATTCCAGTAGCCTTCTATTGTTACGCTGGTTATTTTTAAGGTATTAGTGTCTAGTGCCTTTGTCCGTGGGTTATAGTTATGCTTATTATTGGTTGTACTGCTGTTACCTGCTTTGTCATAGCCAGTAAGCTTCAGGTCAAATTCTTCACCGTTGTTTATGGGATATCCTTCTACCATTGATATATCAAAGCTCCATGTTCTTCTATAGTTTCCAGTTGATATATTCAAGCTGCTTACCTTATATCTGTTAGCTCCTGCGGTTATTTTTATTTCGTTGGTACTGTTTGTACCGTTTTCATAGCTGCTTATTTTGCCATTACTTAGAAGGTAAAATGTTATACCCTTTATATTTACCTTTACCTTATCTGTATATTTACTTGTTATAAAGCAGATTTTTTCTTTTTCTTCAAAGTCTGTTGTATTGCATAGATATAGTGATGAAGGTATAGCAGTCAAAGCTTCGGATATATAGTTTAATCTTCCTTTGCTGTAGTCCTCCCATATAGGTGTATATACTGCTGCTGCGTGAGTATTTTCTTTGTACTGATTATTTACGCTGCTTATTGCTTTTATCTTTATGCTTAGGCTTCCGTCCGGTGTGGATGCAGGTACTGTGTAGTCCATTATGCTGGCTGTATATTTGTATTCTGTCTGGCTTTCCTGCAGGGTTAGATTTAAGTTTCCTATTTTGATATTATTGACGTATACCTCTGCTGTTGTTATTGGAACATTTGAGCTTATTTTTACTCCTGAAGCTTTATCGCTGGAGGTTATTTGTATTGTTTCTCCTGCCGGTATAGTATTGTC
Source organism: uncultured Clostridia bacterium (assembly GCA_937930535.1). Taxonomy (GTDB): domain Bacteria; phylum Bacillota; class Clostridia; order Lutisporales; family Lutisporaceae; genus CALGKJ01. The sequence goes on along the minus strand of CALGKJ010000245.1, from coordinate 2,185 downwards.
ATTTCTGAATATTTGTTCTTTGTGTTGTATTCCGCTGTCTATTGTTATATCCGCTGTTGGCACTATAGCAAGTGTAACATTGAGGATATAGGCATCTGACCAAGCCTGCTCTATATCCTTAACATAGTACTCTATGTTGTAGCTTCCGGCAGGGAGATCTGTCGGCATTTTGTAATTCCATTCGTTTGTACCAGCTCTTTTATACCGTATCATGGTTTCCTCAATGCCCTTATCTGCTCGTGTTATGTTGTGGTCTAGGTCATATCCCTTATCAATAAAGGTCAGCTTATACAAGCTTGATATAGGATCATATTTCCATTTCATATCTGCCAGTGCAATGGGCTTTCTGTGTACCAGAACTGTAAAGTACGGCTCATTGGATTCTTTGTTATATTCTAAGAACTTTGGGTCTGTTGTGGCTTCGTCTTTTATTCTTCTGTAGACTTTGTATGCTCCTGGCTTATTAAGCCTATTTTTCTTTTCTGTAGTCCATCCAGCAGTTGAGCTGTAGGCAGTTGCACAATTAACCTCATTGCCTTCTGAATTATCGTAATAGCTTGCATCATGTATATATAGAAACTCTTGAGCTGATATTGTGTCCCCTTCCTCATCATAATTTCCCGTTGTCATATTAAAGTTAAAGGGGGATAGTACTGTAAAGCTTTCTGTGTTAAGCGGATTTTGTTCGATTATCCAGTTTAAAGCCTGGTTTACAAGGCTGTTTATATCCGTTCCATCGTTAAGTATAAAATGAGCATTTGCTATTTGACTTTTCGCAGCGTTATTACCGATTAGAATTAACTGTACATCATTATTTTTTATAACTGTGCTTAAGTCGTTTAAATTGCTTAAGCTGCCATCAGATATATAGATGACGTATCTATTGGCATCTACTCTAAAAGGGCTGCTATAGGCTTGTTTTTCGCTTCTGTAAACAGTTCCTGAATAGTATCCAGTATAATCACTTATCCATTTGAGATCCGGCTGCCATACTTGTGTTGATTTTGTTAGTACCCCGCTGTAACTAGCCAAGAAAGTGGCTTGTCTAGTCCACCTTATTCTGTTTGCAATCATGATTCCGAATACCCATCCTGTATCTGATAATGTGACTGTATCAGTACGTGGTATATTTCCAGAATAGCCCTCTTGCTCAATATATTTTGATGACGGAGCTGGAGAAGATTGAGTTTCAGAAAATACCTCCCAAGGATTAGTCCATCCATTAGAGCTAACTGTATTTTCATGTGTGGCTGTAAAAGTCTTAGATTGCGTTGCAGTAATATATTTCCCATGGTCAACCCATCTGCCGTTATCTGATACATTTGTAAGGCTTAGAGTGCCGCTGTACGATCCTGAGGAGTAATAATAGCTGTTTGAAGGATAATTAGTACCACTTCCTTGACTATGTGAAGCACTGGCTGAATAGGTATATGTGTGTAAATCCCAAATGTTATATGTTGGCAGTAAGTTATTTTTTCTAAGATAATTATTATTGTTCATGGTTTCCTGTTTTATTTTGCTTGTTTTGGTTTCGTTTAAGCTTTGATCCAAAAGCAAAAACACATCTACCTTTGGAAGCACCATTGGTATATCGACTGATATTGTTGTGCTTGGTCTATAGTTGTCTACATGAAAGTATCTGGTAATTGATAGGCTCTTATAGTCTGCATCCGTTATATGCTCTTGTACAGTCGGCTGTCCAAAGCTTTCCTTTGCATATGCTATTACTTTGTAGTTTCCCAGCTTTGTTGGCTTATATGCCTTTAGCTGCTCTATACTGTAAGCTCCTATATACTGGCTGAAGCTCTGGTTATTATCTTTATCATAATATAAATCAATTTTTTCAAAGCTTATATGGTCATTATCTACCGATTCGGCATTGTATGTTATTTCAAGAGCTTCATTCCGAGCCATTACGCTATTCCATATGTTTAGATTCAAGGCTGGTTTATTATCTTCCATTACCATAAAACAGAGGTCATATATAACAGGCTTTAGATTCTTGTTACTTCTCAGTTTATTGTTTACTGTTAATCTGGTGTTATATATACCTGGTTGTTTATATATAAATTCATTCCCATTGCTGCTGCTTCTTTTCAGATAGGGTGATTCATTATTATATTCTGTTTGTATTTCCAGCAATGATTTGTAGGTAGGGTGTTTTGACAGCTCATTGACGTAGTTG
>CALGKJ010000244.1 GCA_937930535.1 uncultured Clostridia bacterium | reverse complement strand
ACATGTAATACAAGGAAATTAAATAAGGACGCCATGTCTTTCAAGTGTTGCAACCACTCGGAAGCCTATGCAGGTAACATCAGTACCTAACACAGACAGCAAAAGCTGTCACAGCGACCATGTATTTATTATATATTAATTTGCTATTAAGCACAATAATACAAAAAGGCGCAGTGTAGGGTTATATAAATTCTGCAGTGTGCCTTATTTATTTTCTTTCGAATACATATTTGAAAGGAGTCTTGTGCTATGAATAGTAGTGAAGAAAAGGATATACGAATTCTATCAGTAACAGGTCAATCGGCATATCTTTATCAAGAAGTACCAACAATACGGCTACATGGTAAGTGGTTGAGGAAACTAGGCTTTAGAATAGGACAGAAGGTAGTAGTAGAGCAGGGGCAGGGACATCTGACTATATCAATATTGGGTAAGGAAAAAGAAGTAAATCAGCATAAAGCAGTACAAAAGGTAGCAGAAGAAAATATGAAGAAAGAATAGCAAAGGGAGGTCTGGATGTTTGTATCCGACCTCCCTTTGCATTACATTTTTTAATACCCAATCATAGGAAGGAGTAAAGCCAATGCGTGTAAGGATAATTGAACCGACTGTTAAGATAGAAGCAAAGAAAAAGAAGGTCTGCGGATATGCCAGAGTATCCACTGATAGAGATAAGCAGGGTGAGTCCTTAGAAAATCAAATACAATATTATGAGAATCTGATATCAAATAATCCAGAATATGAATATGCAGGTGTGTTTTCAGACCTTGGTGTAACAGGAACTACTGACAATAGACCTGAGTTTCAAAGGATGCTTGAGCTTTGTAGAGAAGGCAAAATAGATTTAATTATAACAAAATCGATATCTAGGCTTTCTCGGAACACTGCATTAACTCTTGAGATAGTTAGGGAACTAAAGGATATTGGTGTAGAAATATGGTTTCAAAGAGAAAATTTAAAAACACTGAGTGGGGATGGAGAAGTAATGATTTCCATCCTCTCTTCATTTGCGGAAGAAGAAAACAGAAGCGTAAGCGAGAACGTAAAATGGCGGTATAGGAAGAAGTTTGAAAAAGGTGAAGTAGTTATTAACACTAATCGATTTCTCGGATATGACAAAGATGACTATGGTGACTTGGTAATAAACCTAAAGGAAGCTGAGATTGTAAAAAGAATATATGCTGAGTATTTATCGGGCAAAGGAGCATTTACAATAGCAAGGATGCTAAACGATGAAGGTATACCAACAGTTACAGGTACAAAGTGGTATTACACAAGTGTAACAGCTATTCTTAAAAACGAAAAGTACAAGGGTGATGTTATACAGCAGAAAACTTATACAGTAGACCATATCAGCAAGAAGAAGAAGAGGAATAACGGTGAGCTTGACAGCTTTTATATAGAAGATAACCATCCTGCAATCATATCAAAGGAAGCTTGGGAGCAGGTACAGACAGAAATGCAGAAGAGAGCTGAAGCTAAGGGAAATACTAAAGGCTCAACTAAGTATTTGAACAGATACCCATTATCAGGAATGCTTATATGCAGTAAATGTGGAGCTGTATTAATGAGGAGAACTTGGAACAGCAAGCATTCCTGTAAGAAGATAGTATGGCAGTGCAGTAATTATATTAAAAATGGCAAAAATGCATGTGAAGGCACATCCATAGAGGATGATGTTGTAAGCAAGCTTAATATATTGGAGAAAACGGTAATAAAGGAGGAGAACATAAATGGCGAGAAACGTTACAGTTATACCAGCGAGGGGCAACATCAGCAGTCTTGCAGAGAATATACAACCACAGAAGAAGAGAGTAGCCGCTTATGCGAGAGTCAGTACAGACCAATTAGAACAGTTATCAAGCTATGAAGCACAGGTAGAGTATTACACAAATTATATAAACAACCATCATGATTATGAATTAGGAGGGATATACGCAGATGAAGGGCTGTCAGGTACTGATACCAAAAAAAGAGAACAGTTTAATAGGATGATTGAGGATTGCAAAGCAGGTAAAATAGATGTGATAATAACTAAATCTATTTCTAGGTTTAGTCGAAATACTTTACAGTGTCTGAACTATGTAAGAATGCTTAAGGAGCTAGGGATAGGCGTACTCTTTGAGAAGGAAGGCATCAACAGCTTAGATGGAAAAGGTGAGGTGCTTCTCACCATTTTAAGTTCACTAGCACAAGATGAATCAAGGAGCATAAGTGAAAACTGTACGTGGGGAATACGTAGAAGGTTTGAACAAGGGAAAGTCATTGTGAACCATACTAAGTTCTTGGGTTATGATAAGGATGAAGAGGGTAACCTTATTATAAATGAAAAGCAAGCTAAAATAGTCAGGAGGATTTATGCAGACTATCTTAATGGCAAAGGAGCAAATAGGATAGCAAGAGAGCTTGAGGAAGAGCATGTTCCTAATTGGAATGGGACATATACATGGTATGAAGGTACTATTCAAAAGATGCTGAGCAACGAGAAATACGTGGGACAAGCCCTATTGCAAAAGACATATACCATAGATTATTTGACCAAGAAGAGGGCGAAGAATAATGGTGAAATTCCAATGTATCTAGTGGAAGATAGTCATCCTGCTATTATAGATGAAGAAATATGGGAAGCTGTGCAGCTAGAAATGAAGCGAAGAAAAACTTTTGCTGAAAGCAATGGAATAAGCAAGATTGATTATGCTTCTGTGGACAATCCCTTTGCAGGACGAGTTATCTGTGGACACTGCAACAGCATCTTTGGCAGGAAGGTATGGAACTCCAATGATGAAAGGCGAAGAAGATTAGTATGGCGGTGTAATAAGAAGTATTCTGTGAAAGGGAAGAAAAGCTGCGATAGTGGTCATATAGCTGATAAGGTACTGTATCAAGTATTTGTAAATGTGTTTAATACCTTGGTGGAAAATAAGGATTATTTTATGAATAAGTGGAATAAGCAGATTGAAGATGATGATGTTCTTAGAAGGGTAGTTGCTAGGAGGTTTATTGATATAGTTAAAGGTAGTCAAGCTATTAAGCAGTTTGATGGGGATTTGTATTTTAAGATGGTTGAGAAAATGACTGTGATTGATGGGGATAAGATTGTTGTGACTTTGCTTGATGGGTCTGAAGTTGAGTGTTTAGCTGAATAAGTGATTTTGATGAGCCGACTGGGGTGCTGAATTGCACTTTGCTCGGTGTTTTTTGGAAGATAAGTATTGAAGACTATGGTAGCTTTTTTTATTTAGCATGTAGTGCTAGATGGCAAAACCATGCTAAATATAAATATATGTTGGATAATATAAATTAAACCATTAATGTTACGATATAGTATTTAATTAACAATACATGAGGGATGCCGGTGACTGTATAAGTATGAGCTGTATGTCTATAGATGGAAAATATGGTTAATGAGAATAGAGGAAATACTAATGAAAAAGTTTATTTCGATTTAATGGTAGAGCTGCTCTTTGTATCTTTTTCTATGACTGCATTTGCAAAGGAAGTAGATAAAGGCGAGGTCGATTTCAATTTGTATATTGATTACTGGAACACAGCCGAGAAGGTATATGAAATTGATGGGAGCGAATTTAAGGTTCTTGCTTCAGAACTCATTATAACAAGAGGCATATTAACTGCCTACAAAATTGTTGAGATGCACGATGATTACAAAGACACCAAACTTGGCATCGTTTATGTCTGGGCTACATTTATATCGATTATCAATTAAATCTAAATAGTCATAATCAGTAGGCCTCACAAGGTTTTTAGCTTCTTCAACCGATGCTACAACTTTGTTCCACGACATGATAGTTTCAATAGCAGAAAAAGGATCTAATCCTTCATCTTTAGCTTTTATTAAAGCTGCACCTAATCTTGCATAGTGAATTATCTTCTCATTTAACGCCTTTCCATTTTTCTTCTGAATTTCTTCTTGCTCCTTACGTCCTTTACTCATAATAGAGCTGATATGTCTATCATGAATTTCTATAGCTTGATCTATAAGATTCTGGCTTAGCTCCATAAGATATATTGCAAGTATTGCATATTTCTTCGGGACATCAAACCTCCGTAAAGAGTGTGGTTCATATCTTCCACCTAATCTCGATAATTGTATTATTCTATTATGATGTATGCATTTTGTATCAATATTAAGATTAAGCACTCTAATACATTCAAGCCTTTCGATAACTTTTAAAAAAGTATCTGCAGAATGATTTCCTGGTACTTCTTTTAACCATATTAATTTTGTCTTGCCTTTATCAATGGTAGAATCTATAAGCATATCAAGCTTTTGTTTTTGTTCTGTACTTAACGAATCATTAATAATATTATATATATTATCTTCAGCAGCTTTGCGAGCTTCCCAAACAGAACGTTCTATTGTTGAAATAGCTGGCATTATTATTTTATTTCGCTTAATTCTTCAACTGTTAACTTAACTAGGTGCAATGCATGCCCATTATCTAAAGCAAGATTAGTAGCATAATCTAAAATATTCTGCTGCTCTATACTTGTAAAGTTTTTATATTCATATTCTCGACGTATCTCTTCAAGATGCTCAAATCTTGTAGCTTCACGTAAAAAGTATTGCGAAAAGTCTTCTACTCCAACATCAATCTGATTAGCTATATATAGAAGCACATTATCAGGAATATCACTCTGATCTGTTAAAGGCCATCCCGTATATCTAAGCATACATAGCTGAGCTGCAAAACCAAGTCGATTATAATCTCTTCTATGATTATTAATAACTTCAACGTCTTCATTGGTGAATGTGAAGTTTGCTCCCATCTCCCATTCGCTTAGATTGGCAGGAATTTGTGTAAACTCTAGCCTTTGCTCTTTGGTCAATAGTTCTCTAACTCTTAAATACATTTAAATCTCCTTTAATATTAAATTTATTATGCAAATTATACCATATAGGTAGAGGTATTTAATAAGTGTAAAAATGTGTAGTTTTAAACCATGTTTTTTTCTATCTTTCAAAAATCGTAAAAATATGTACTTTGAAATCCTATATTTTCGCTAATTATTTTTAATTGCGACTGCATTGTGAATGTTACATAACTATGTTGTGTAACATTAGATTTCTTGTAATATCAAGGCTTTAAAGAAAGTTTATTAAAGTTATGCTATTGAATGTTACATAACGATATGATAAATTGTAAATAGTTACATTAGAAAATTGACATATTTAAAGATAGAAAGAGGTAATAGTCTATGAAAAATAAAACAACTGCAATATTTATGGCAATACTGGCGGCTGCACTATATGGAATAAGTTCCCCAGTATCTAAGCTATTGCTTATAGAAATACCACCTACTTTAATGGCATCATTGCTTTATTTAGGTGCTGGGTTGGGAGCGTTATTAATTAACATTACAAAGGGATTTAGAAAGAAAGAGAGAATTGAAGCAAACTTGACTAACAGAGAAGTGCCCTATGTCCTTAGTATGATTTTTCTTGATATTGCCGCCCCAATATGCTTAATGTTTGGGCTAACTATGACAACAGCTGCAAATGCATCTCTGCTGAACAATTTTGAAATTGTGGCTACATCGATTATTGCCTTATTGGGATTCAAAGAGGCAATTGGAAAGAGAATGTGGATAGCGATTTTTTTAATAACATTAGCAAGTATAATTTTATCAGTTGAGGATATAAGTAGCTTGTCGTTTTCAATCGGCTCAATTTTTATTATTATTTCTTGTATTTGCTGGGGTTTGGAAAACAACTGTACTCGTATGTTGTCTTTAAAAGATCCTTTACAAATTGTTGTAGTTAAGGGTTTAGGCTCCGGTATTGGCTCACTTATTATTGCTCTTGTATTAAGGCAGTATAGCACAAATCTTTTATATCTATCGATTGCCTTATTACTTGGATCTATATCTTACGGACTTGGTATATACCTATATATTATGGCACAAAGAGAGCTTGGTGCAGCAAGGACAAGTGCTTATTATGCGGTAGCTCCTTTTATTGGGGTGCTACTCTCTTCAATAATCTTCAGTCAAAAGATTTCCATATCGTTTATTACTGCATTGGTAATAATGATAATTGGTGCATATTTTGCAGCAGTAGAACACCACAAACATTTTCATATGCACGAACAAATGTCTCATGAGCATAGGCATAACCACGGTGATAATCACCATAATCATTCTCATGATTATAAAGTTGATAGTGACCACAGTCATATACATACTCATGAAAAAATAGAGCATATACACAAGCATACACCTGATATGCACCATGTTCATTCCCATTAGTAAACAATATATGAAATGGAGACTGATAGAAGATGAAAGCTGTTGAACCTATAAGAGATACTAAAACAATAAAAAATATGCGCTCAATATTAAAGGCTCAATCTATCAGGAATGAATTATTGTTTATACTTGGTATCAATGTCGGGTTGCGTATAAGTGATATACTCAAGCTAAGATTAGAGGAACTTGTAAAGAACTGTAAAACACCAAAAGATTACGTAACGATCATAGAGAAGAAAACCAGTAAGACTAAAAAATTCTATATCGGGGATATTGTCAAAAAGGTTATAGAGTCATATCTTAAGGAAAACAAAGACCTTAAGGATGCGATTATATATTTAAGAGTCGTAAGGGTGAAAATAGCTCAATTACTCAGCAGCAAGCTTATAGAATACTCAATAGAGCTACTGAGTCTTTGAGATATATCGGTATTACTGAGGAACAGAAAAAAGATATTTATTTGCAATCGAACTTAGGATAATACTGGAAGCTACTTTATATTTGGTGTCAGATTGCTGTTTAAATTCTTAGAGTAGTGATTTTTCGAATTTGTAGATATATCTATCTTTAGAGTAGGATTATGTTAAAATGTTGGAGTACCCCACAACGTTCTTTTATTAGCTCTTCAATAGCTGCATTTATTAGATCAGCGGGATTGTCCATAATTTGTGCAAACTCAAAAACTGCCCTAGTTGCTATATTTCTTAAAGTAGCACCGTTTGATTTAATATTTGTAAGGTTCCTTTAGCGATAGTGTATGCAAATCGTGTTTCTTCTGCTGATGGAGAATATATTTCAGTAAGTTCTTTTGGAGTGGGACTTTTCTTAAACCTTAGATATGCGGTACGCTCGATAGATGTCAATACCACATCCTTTTATCTCTAACTTTAGGTAACTAATATTTAACCCTTCATATAAGTAGCAATAGTGTTGTATATCATTATTGTGGTAAAAATGTGTTTATGCTTGTATTTGTTCGTATTGAGCAACCAGTTTATAAAATGTTGTTCTTTTCATATTTAAACGTTCCATCGCAACCTTAGCTGTTATAGCATTATTTCTCCATTCCATATATATCTCAAGCCAATTTGAAGGATATTTCACTTTAGGTCTGCCTAGGTGCCTTCCTTGGGCTTTTGCTAATGCTATACCCTCAGCCTGTCGCTGTCTAATATTCTCCCTTTCATGCTCTGCTACATAGGCCAATACTTGGAGAACTAGATTTGAAATAAATGTTCCTAATAAACCCTTATACAATGTAGTATCCAGCATATTTATATCCAATACTCTTATGTCTGCCCTTATATTTACAGTTATTTCTTGCCATTCTTTCATAATTTCCTTGTAGTTCCTACCTAATCTATCAATTGATTTTATAATTAGTAGATCTCCTTCACGTAAAGCATGTTTAAGTAATTGATATTGTGGACTGTTAAAATCCTTTCCACTCTGTTTGTCTATTAATATAAACCTTTCGTCTACTCCAGCATCAGTCATAGCTTTAATCTGTCTATCCTCATTTTGCTTTTATCACTGACTCTAATATAACCATAAGTCCTTTTCGATGTTAAACCATTACGAATATCAAAATATCTTTTAAATTTATATTTTGATATCTCACTATAAGTCAAGAATAAAAAAACACCAACACATTGACACTTATCTATGTCAAGGATTATAATGGATATAGATATTTATCTATATGTGTATGAAAGTTGATTTGGAGGTGAATTATTTGAATAATAACTATGGAGAATACGCTATGTTTATGAAAGCACTGGCGGATGAAACAAGGGTAAAAATTTTTGATATGCTTTGTGAAGGGGAGCTATGTGCCTGCAAAATACTTGAAGATTTTAAAATAACGCAACCGACACTTTCCTATCATATGAAAATACTATGTGATAATGGACTGGTAAATGGAAGGCGTGACGGCGTTTGGATGAAATATTCAATTAATAAAAACGGACTGGATTCATTAAAAAACTTATTTGATAATATTAATTACAAAATCGTTGAGTGTAATAAATAAAAATAAAGAATGTTAGGGGGATAATCTTTTGTTTGTATTTGAATGGTTAAATAATCAATTACTCAAAATGGAATGGCTCAGTAATTTAGTTACATTTCTTGTTAAGAACATATTCGGACTTGATGTAAATAGTAGAATAGGAGGCAGTATTCACTTTTTCATCTATGATGTAGTAAAAATATTCATATTACTTTCAGTATTAATATTCATGATCTCGTATATCCAAAGTTTCTTTCCACCTGAGAGAACTAAGAAAATCTTAGGTAATTTCAACGGTATTTCAGCTAACGTATTGGGTGCGTTACTCGGAACTGTTACACCATTTTGTTCTTGCTCATCTATTCCTTTATTTATAGGATTTACAAGTGCAGGGCTGCCTATTGGTGTTACATTTTCATTTTTAATCTCTTCGCCTCTTGTAGATTTAGCGTCAGTTGTTTTGCTTGCCAGTATATTTAATTGGAAGATTGCAATGGCTTATGTTGTTGTAGGTATTGTACTTGCAGTTATCGGTGGAACTATCATTAGCAAATTGAAGCTTGAAAAATATGTAGAACCATTTGTCTATAACAATAAAATGCTAGAGGTTGAACAGGATAAGCTTGCTATACGTGACAGAATAGATTTTGCTAAAAATCAAGTGTTAGACATAATAAAAAAGGTATGGCTATATATTTTAATAGGTGTTGGAATCGGTGCTGCTATTCATAACTGGATTCCTGAGAATATTATATCTGCTGTGCTTGGTCAGGATAAATGGTATTCTGTTCTATTAGCAACTATTGCAGGAGTTCCCATGTATGCCGATATTTTTGGAACATTACCGATTGCTGAAGCTTTAGTTTTAAAAGGAGTAGGACTCGGTACGGCACTAGCATTTATGATGGGTGTAACTGCACTTTCGCTACCATCTATGGTTATGTTAAATAAGGTAGTTAAGACAAAGCTATTAGTTATATTTGCAGGTATAGTTACCCTTGGCATTATTATTATTGGTTACGTCTTTAACTCCTTTAGTTATCTTTTGATGTAGGGGGTATGACTTTGAGCACATTAATATTGTATAGTATCACTATACTTTTGCTTATACTCTCTTTTATTAAAGATAAAAAGAAAACTAAAATGTCACTTAAAAAAGCTTGGAAGGCTTTTGAAAATATTCTACCAGAATTTTTAGTTGTTATTTTGTTTGTTGGAGTATTACTTGCTGTTCTAAATCCTGAAACAATCTCAAAAGTTATTGGTTCAGACTCAGGATGGATAGGTGTTATTCTTGCAGCTGTCGTAGGAGCTGTTACATTGATCCCAGGTTTTGTTGCGTTTCCTACTGCTGCATTAATTCTAAAAAGTGGAGCAGGTTATATGCAAATTGGTGCTTTTATTTCAACTCTCATGATGGTTGGAGTTGTGACAATACCTGTTGAAATGAAGTACTTCGGCAAAAAGTTAACAGTTTTAAGAAATTTATTTGCGTTTATCTTCTCCTTTTTTGTAGCATATATCATCGGATTGGTGGTGCATAGTATATGAAGGCTACATTAAAAAGATACAGGGCATTTATAACTGTAGCATTAATCATAATTATACTTACAATCCTTAATAAACAGTTAGGGTTTAAAGCTCTAAACATAGCAGCATACTCTTTCAAAGAAATGCTGCTCGTAATTCCCCCTGTTTTTGTACTGTTAGGGCTTCTTGATGTGTGGGTACCAAGAGAAACAATGATAAAATACATGGGTGAAGGCTCGGGACTAAAGGGTATTGTGTTATCGATACTTATCGGTTCAGCAGCAGCAGGTCCTCTGTATGGAGCATTTCCAGTAGCAGCAGTATTTATGAAAAAGGGAGTTAAGTTCAATAATGTACTTATTTTCATTGGTGCCTGGTCAACTACAAAAATACCGATGCTACTTTTTGAAATATCATCTCTCGGAGGGAAATTTGCTTTTACAAGGCTGCTTGTTGATATTCCAGGAATCGTTATTATGGCCTATATATTATCAAAGCTCTTATCCAAGGATGAAATTGAAGAAATATATAAAGATGCTGAGTTAATAAACAAATAAAATTAATATAAAGTGAGGTAATTTATATGTCAAAAAATTGGTATCCCGTTATTGATTATGGGAAATGTATTGAGTGCGGTGTATGCACAGACAAATGCAAGCATGGCGTATACGACCTGAAGAAAGCCCCTACACCTGTAGTAGTTTTACCTGAAGGATGTATCCAAGGATGTAAAGGATGTGGGAATCTTTGTCCAGCAGAAGCTATCAGCTATGTAGGTGACAAAAAAACAGAAAGTGAAAATTGTGGTTGCTCATGTGGTGATGATAACGGAGGATGTTGTTAATGAGTGATGAAAATACAGGGGTATCTAAAAAAAATACGACTATAAAAATCATAATACCAGTTATTCTTATTTGTATTGTGTTTGGTATATGGTTTGTAAAAAATCCAAAAAAAGAAGTTGATCTAACAGTTAATCCAACAGCTGATCCAATAGTTGATGAAAACTCTGACTTTGCACTACATGTAACTGAAAGCATTGACCTTGAAAAGTTAAAATCATATGGTATTCCTATTGTCATTGACTTTGGTGCAGACTCCTGTATTCCCTGCAAACAAATGGCTCCAGTGTTAAAAGAATTAAATGAAGAGCTTCGTGGAAAAGCTATCATAAAATTTGTCGATGTATGGAAGTATCAGTCCCTAGCTGAAGGTTACCCTATAAGCCTGATACCCACACAGATTTTTATTGATGCAAATGGTAAGCCATTTAACCCAAAAGATCCAGAAACTATGCAGATGAAGCTTTATTCGCTGAAAGATACAAATGAGCATGTATTTACAGCCCATGAAGGTGGGATGACCAAAGAACAACTTTTAAGTGCATTAAAGGAAATGGGGTTAGAATAATGGATGTTGTAATTAACCAGTGGCTTGAAGTTATTTCATCTGCAATTTCTGCGAATATATGGTTAGCCCCTCTTTTAGCATTACTTGCAGGGGTACTTACTTCTGTTACTCCTTGCTCACTTACAAGTATACCACTTGTTATAGGCTATGTAGGTGGCAGAGGGGAACGAGATACTAAAAAGGCATTTTGGTTATCAGTAGTATTTTCTTTAGGAATGGCTGCTACATTTACTATTTTAGGTACAGCAGCCTCCCTTCTTGGGAGACTTATGCAAGGAACTGGCTCATGGTGGTATATGCTGCTTGGCATACTTATGCTTTTAATGGCTCTTCAAACATGGGAGATATTCAACTTTATTCCATCTTCCTATGCAATCAGCAAGAGCACTAAACGAGGTTTTGGAGGAGCCTTTGTTGCAGGAATTTTAGGAGGCTTTTTCTCTTCTCCTTGTGCCACTCCTGTTTTAGTTGTTCTGCTTGCCATGGTAGCTAAGGAAGGAAGTCTAATTTGGGGAATATTACTTTTACTTTTGTACTCTTTGGGACATAGTTTTTTAGTATTAATAGCAGGTACATCTGTGGGCTTTGTACATAAGTT
>CALGKJ010000243.1 GCA_937930535.1 uncultured Clostridia bacterium | reverse complement strand
ATTGCTCTCCCATCCAGTTTAATATACTGATCATTTTTGTTTTGTACTCTTCAAGCTTCAGGGATATAGCATAAATAAATGCAAAGCTTATTATACAGTAAAGTAAAACTGTAGGCTTAATAGAGGATCCATATGTGTTTGATATCCTGCTCTCGGTTAACAATACCACAAAGCTGGTTAGCCACACTATAGATAAATTAAGCTTATTGGTCTTGTATAAGAAAGCTTTCCACAAATCAATATTTTGAGCTATATACATACCTAGCACAAAATAAAAAATCCATGTAGGAAACATTATATAATAGTAATCAATAGCTGTTTTGGGCAAATAAAACATACTATATCTAAAAAGAAAAAACGCAGTTTGAAAATACATTGTAATTGCAAAAGTCACTGCTAGTGTAACAACCTGATTTTTTCTCATTAAATACCTAAGCACAGGATACATCAAATAAAATTGAATTATTATTATTACAAAGTATAAGTGGTCATAGCCATTCCCAAGCAGCAGACTTTTAACCACATAGGTTAAGTAACCGCCTAAATCTGCAATTATGCTGTTTAAGTTATGTCTGTAAGTATATAAGGTATATATCAGAGTCCAGATTACGTAGGGTATACCTATTTTTGAAAACCGTCTGATAAGAAATTGTACATATGTAAACTTTTTGTTTTTGTAGGCATATTGCAATAATAAGCCTGATAAAATCACAAACATTGGCACAGCATATCTTACCGCCTGATTGCACACATACGCAAAGTCCAACACTGTAACATAAGGTCCCGTAACATGTATAGCTATTACAGCCAAAGCTGCAACCGCCTTAATAATATTTATCTCTTGTAGATGCTGCTTCATAGTATACCTCCTGCCTGTCCTATAGCTTAATTGATTTTAGTTTCTTTCTTGAAACTATTATAACATAAAATTAAATTCTTCCTATAGCCATTATATAGAGAAACAACCTCAAAACTAAATTTTTCCAGTTGTTTCTCATAAATAGATTAGCAACCCTTAACAAAAAGTATTTTGAGTTTTAGAGTTGCTAATCTATAGGGAAGTAACCCTATAATATTTTTATTTAAGCCCATTAGTATCTGCACAGAAATGAGCTTTCTGCAAATACTGAGATTATATAATACTCCAGATTATCTTGCTAAATTTATATATGAGCTGCCATCAAGGGGTAATAAAGCCTGCAAAGGAGGATTCTTGCCAGCCAAGCCCACTGCATATACGGTATATATTCTGCCTGCTTTAAAGCTGGCATTAGGCACAGTTAGTACTACTTGATTTGTTCCTGCTATTCTAAGCTGCAAGGTATATGTTCCTGGGTTAATATCAATATAATTTGTTACCTCCCTAAACTTAACATTACTAAAAAGCAGCTTGCCGTCTGGCAGCGTAACATCAACAGCAGGAGCATTTGGTGATAGGTGAGCAGCTCTTATATAAACTCTATTAGGCTGAATTTGCAGCGGCGGCTCAGATAAAAGCATTGTACTGATATTAGGCAGTTCACCAGTTACTGCAATAGTTCCTATTAAATTAGGTGCTATATTAATATCTGCATTCAAGACAGGATTTACCTTTTGTCCTGCTGGGAAAATCTTTATATTATAAACTCCGGGTAGAAACGGTAAGTACTCAGTAAAGCTTCCATAACGTAAATTTCGTGCTATTACTTTATTATTTGCATAAACATCCACTGCCGGAGCATTGGGAACAGCATGAAGCAATCTCACATACGAAAACTGAGGAGCTCTACTACAATAGGGCTCATAGGGACATCTTGTCAAAGCATTGTGCATTTTGCAGTCACCTCTTTAAAAATAATAATTCATTACAGTATATGTATTATTTGCTTATATGTGACTTATTTCAAATTATTGACTTATAAAAGTTTTTATCTTAAAACTATAATAAATCAAAAACATCCACCATAATGGGTATACTAATTATTATAAAAGTAAAGCTGATCTTGCTTTATTTTTATAGAGGTTAGGAGGTGATAATATGAGATTAATAGGTAGATTTGTTGATCAAAGACAGGTTAGTGAATTTGTGGACTCAGCAAGAAATATAGGTTTGGATAGAAAAGACATGATAATTTCTGATATGGCAGATCAAAAAATATGGGATTCTATTGAGGAAGCCGCTGAAAACACAATCCTTATAAAAAGTGAGACTAATGCTATAGGTCAGGCAAAACCATTTTCCATGGGTATCAAAGGCTTAAAGGGTGATACAGGTATACTGGTTGCAATAAAGATACCAAAGCACTCATCAGATAGAATAAGGGTTCTTATGGAACAAAATGGTGCTGTAGAAATAATTCAAGATTAGTCTCGGGTTTTTCTGGAATATTTATCAAACCGTAATATATTGCTGATGCTTATATTACGGTTTATAAACAGCTATTGCTCTTTTTTTTCTTTTATTTCTCTCTCTATTTCGTCGCTAGAAATCAAGTTTTCATCCTTGAAGCTTATTCCAGGTCCTACCTCCTTTCGATGTGTTAATGTGGGCTGCGCTTTTCCTACTATTCCTTTCATATTCTTCCTTGTCACTTGTATACACCTCCTTTAATTTGATCATCTGCATTTTAAGTTTTTATATGTACTGCATAAAATGGAGATGAGACTTTTAATAGCCTTAAAGTATAGTAAATACCCTATAAAAGCAAAGAATCACATATGCTTATGTGATCCTGAATAATTATATACTTATTTTATTTTTGCCTTTACTTTTTGATTTATACATCCTTTGATCGGCTTTTTCCAACAAGTCATTAATACTTTCCGCTTCTTCGAAGGATGCAACACCTCCGCTTACTGTGACAGAAATTTTATTGCCGTTTAACATAAATGGACTTTCATAAATCCTTTTTCTGACTTTTTCTGCTACAACTACAGCCTCAAATATATCGGTATCTGGAAGGAGAATTACAAATTCATCTCCCCCATATCTAAAGGCTTTGTCTGTACTTCTTATTGCAGATTTAAGTACTTCGGCAAAATGCTTTATGGTACAGTCACCTGCTAAATGTCCTACAGTATCATTTATGCTTTTAAAATTATCGATATCAAGCAGTGCGACAGTAAAGTTGCTTTTGTGTCCTCTTTCATTCTGCCTTTGATACAGCTTAAAATAGTTTTGAATTTCTTCATAAAAATTTCTATTATTGTAAAGATTTGAAATAGAGTCCAGCTTTGAGAGCATTTCAAGCTTCTTATTAGCTTCAGACATCTGTAAATTTAATAGTTCAAGCTTTTCCTCCACCTGTTTTTGGGCAGTTATATCCCTTGATAGTCCCCAAGTTCCTATAATTTTTCCCTCTCTATCCTTCAGCGGGTACTTTGATGATGAAATCCAAACAATATTTCCATTTTTCCATATTTCTTTTTCTATCTTATTGATTATTGGTATACCCGTCTTTATTATATTTTGTTCATCAAAATATGCTTCCTCAGCATGTCTTAAATCAAACAAGTCAAAATCCGTCTTACCTATAAGCTCCATAGGATTCTCAAAGCCTAGTCTTAGTGCCACAGCTTTGCTTATAAATAAAAACCTTGACTCTATATCTTTAAAATAGAAGGTATCCTGTGAATACTCAATAATGGTACTAATAATCAGATTCTCATCAATAACCTTGTTATTCTTTAGTACAGAATAAATATTATCATCCTTATTTACATTACTCATACACGTACCCCTTATTCACTAAACATATTAGATTTTTGGTAATATAGGGTTTTTAGCTTAAAACTTAATCTATTCCAAGCTAAAAACCTAGAAGGGAAGCAATA
>CALGKJ010000242.1 GCA_937930535.1 uncultured Clostridia bacterium | reverse complement strand
GCCGCAGCCTCCACAGCAGCCACCACATTTCTGGGATTTGCTGCCTGAAATGACACTGCCTAGTGCAATAGATAAAAGTTTTGTTTCTGAGGTATCTGCTCTTGATACAAGTACTATGGGTGCTTTTGCTCCCATTATTATGCCTGCTGATTTGGCATTTGCAAAATATGTTAGTGATTTTCCTAGAGCATTTCCCACCTCATAGTAGGGTACAAGTATTATATCAGCATTACCAGCACCGTCTCCGCTGTACTTTTTGTGTTTTACTGCTTCTTGATTTATAGCTAAGTCTAAGGCAACAGGACCGATTACTGATACGTTCATAGGATTCCATTTTTCCTTCATGTTTGCAATTTCATCTGCCTCAACTGTTGCTGATATCTTGGGATTAACTGTCTCGGCTCCTGCAAGGCAGGATACATTTATCCTGTCTATGCCTATTGATTTACATACTTGTATAGCATTTTCTAATATTTGTACTTTTTGATTAACATCTGGAGCCACATTCATTCCTCCGTCTGTCAGGTATATTAGCTTGCTGTATGTAGGAACTTCATATACCATAACATGACTTAGCAGTTTTTCTGTTCTCAGACCTATTTCCTTATCCAGAACTGCTCTCATAATGTCCGCAGTCTGCAGAATCCCCTTCATGAGAAAATCTGCTTCACCTGTACTTACAAGCTCAACTGCCTTTCTTGCAGATTTAATTAAATCTGGTTCATTAATTATCTCAAATAAATAATCTTCTATTTTATGTTCACTCATTATTTCTAATATCTTTTTCTCATCTCCAACCAATATGGGCTCTATAATACCTAGCTTTCTTGCCTCATCAACTGCTAACAGTACGTCAGCATCTTGTGCCGCTGCAACTGCCAGCCTCATTGTTGCTTGGTTTTGGGCAGCTTCTAGTAATTGATTAAAATTTCTAATCATTGCTATTCACCTCTTATTTATATAATAACATATTCCTTAAAATTTTTGTGGTACATTTAAAATAATTTTGTAATGATATTTATTCAACAAACTTTTGATAAATCCTTCCTATATAAGCTTTTTAATAAAAAAATGTATGTTTTAATATTAATATTAAAACATACATTTTTTATGTTTAGTTTATGATAAATTATATACTTTGGCCGAAAGCAGGCTAGAAGCCCAGTTCCTCGCCAATAATAATTACTTCCATTTCTGTCCTTGATGGTTTCTTATCAATAATAGTTGTAACATTGCACATTCTTTGAGGACTGTTGCAGCTGGAACATTTTTCATTTATTGAACATGGGGTATTTAGCTTAAGTCTTCGGGCATTTTTATATGCGTTGTTTTTGATTCGTTCCAAAGCTGTATCCAGATTGGAGGTTATTTTATTAATACCAATAATGATTATAACCTTTGCTGGTCCATAAATCATTGCAGCAACTCTATTTCCTACGCCATCGGTATTAACCAGCTGACCTTTTTCTGTTATGGCATTAGCACTGGAAAAGTATATATCGGCAACAGCCGCCTTTCTTCGGGCAGCTTCCATCTTTTCTGGTGTCTGCTCAAGCCAGTGAAAGCATACCTCGTTTCCATTTTCTACAAACAGTTTGTCAAGCTCGAGGGTTTTAATAGTCATAGAACCGCCTATACCAATCACCTTGTCAGCATTTATCTCTTTTAACAGCACTTCTACAGCTTCCTTGGAGCTATCAAAATATCTGGCAGCAATATTGTTTCTTTTTAATGACTCAATAGTATTTTGCACTTTTTGTTCCACATTACCAACTCCCCATTTATTATTAATATTAAAACAACCAATATTGAATGATTTACAATACTGGTTGTTATAGATAACCAACTCTAAAACTCAAAATACTTTTCGTTAAGAGTTGGTTATCTCTTTGTGAGAAACAACTGGATAAATTTAATTTTGAAGTTGTTTCTCTATATTATAATGTTTATGTTTATTTCTAAAGATCGTAGTATAGTTCAAATTCCGCTGGATGAGGTATAATACTTATTTTTTTGTGATCTTTTTCATATTTTGATTTTATCCATGTATTGATAAACTCTTTTGTAAATACTCCGCCTCTTAAGAGAAATTCATGATCTTCTCTAAGAGCTTCAAGGGCTTCTTCAAGAGACTTTGGCAAACCTTTGATTTTCTTCTTTTCCTCGTCGCTGAGATCGTATATATTTACATCATATGGTCCAAAGCCTTCTTTAACAGGATCTATTTTATTAATTATTCCGTCCAAACCTGCCATCAATAATGCTGAGTATGCAAGATACGGATTACAGGTTGCATCTGAGGATCTAAATTCGAACCTCTTGCTTTCAGGTCTGTTTGCATAACCAGGGATTCTTATTACAGAGCTTCTATTTGAGGTTGCATAGCATACGCTTACGGGTGCTTCATAGCCCGGTACCAGTCTCTTGTAAGAGTTTGTACTTGGGTTTGTTATTGCAAGTAATGCAGGAGCATGCTTCAAAAGTCCGCCGATGTAGTATAGTGCTGTATCGCTTAAGCCGGAATAACCTTTTTCATCGTAGAAAAGAGGCTTGCCATCTTTAAAAAGCTGCATATGTACATGCATTCCACTTCCTGCTTCACCATATATAGGCTTTGGCATAAATGTTGCACTTTTACCTTCCTGTATGGCTGTATTTTTTACAATATATTTTAATAGGTATGTTTTGTCTGCCATATCCTTCATTTGTCCAAATTCTACTTCTATTTCCACTTGTCCTGGTCCGCCAACCTCGTGATGATGATATTTTATTGGCATACCAAGTTCTTCAAGCATTAGGCATATTCTGCTTCTTAAATTGTGAGTTACATCATAGGGTAGTGCTGCATGGTAGCCTCCCTTATGTCCAACCTTATACCCTGTATTGTTAAATTTATCGTTTCTATTCCATTCTGCCTGAATTGTATCTATTGTTATTTCGCTGTGGTTGGCTCTACATTCATATGCTATCTGATCAAATATATAAAATTCAAACTCAGGTCCTATTATATTTTGATCGGCAATACCACTTTCTATCATGAACCGCTCTGCCTTTTCAGCTATATATCTTGGATCTCCTTCATACCTGTGAACTCCCCCTTCTAAAGTATGTATGTTGCCAATCATACTAAGAGTGCCATGTTCACAAAAAGGATCAATAAAGCCTGTACTTAAATCTGGAATAAAAACCATATCACTTTTTTCGATAGTCATAAATCCATAACTTGAACCGTCAAAGCCGATACCATCGATAAGCATTTTTTCACTTAATCTTGCAGCGGGTATGGATAAATGATGCCATTTGCCTGTCAAGTCAGTAACCTTAAAATCAACTATTTTAATATCATTACTGTTACAAAATTCTTTTACTTCACCTAGGTTGTTGAATTTTAGCAATTATAACCCCTCCCCAATTTACTTGTCCAAAAAAAGTATATGTTATTAGCTCAGCAAAGTCAATTAGTTATTTTATAGAGAAAAAAGCATATCTGATCATACCAGATATGCTTTCTGAATTATTTATCCTCAATTACATCTTTTAGGAGCTTATTCATTTCCTTTGTATTTACTACAAAGAAGGATAATCCTTCCATAGTCTTTGTTGTTCCGGGCACTGTTTGGATATCTATATTTTCTTTATTTACTCTTTTAGCTTTCATTGCAAATACCATCATTTGTGCAGGTGTCATATTTGTCTTTACATATTTTCTAACAGGTCCTTGCAGTCTTACAAAATTGCCGACTATATTCCAGTTTAAAATTCTTTTTATTCCTAGCTTTACAACGTGCTGCTGCATTTTGATTCTTCCTAAATCCCCCTCTTTATACCCTCCGCCTTTATTATTCTTTCTGTATCTGAGAAGCTTAATTATGTCTTCTCCGTTTTTGACAACTTGTCCCTTCTTAAAGTGTATATGAAGGTCATCTAAGGGATCATCATAATCCATGTCCTGCGGAACCTCAACAGGCAGTCCTCCTAACGAGTCAACGATAGCTCTTACAGCTTCGTAGTCTACTTCTACATAATAATGTACAGGTACCCCTGTTAGTTTTTCAACGCTTTTTACTACTGAATCAGCGCCGCCGCTTCCATATGTAGAATTAATCTTATTGGATGCGCCACCCTTACCTTTTCTTTGAAAATATGTGTCCCTTGGTATTGAGTATACTGACATTTGATTGGTATCAGGGTTTAAGCTGCACAGCATAATTGTATCTGCTAAACCTTTTGCAACCCCTATTACAAGAACGTTTACTCTATTTTGGGGTGTTGGATAGCCTTCTGCACCTCCATCCACACTTATAGCATTTAAAAGTATATAAGCAGCACCATATGAAATAATTGTTAATACTAAAATTATAGTGAAAAATACCTTTAGAAACCTTTGGAACTTTTGATTCTTCGACTTACCCATTAAAAAAATTCATCTCCTCAAGATTGTTATACTGTTATTTATAATATAGGGAAGCAACCATAAAACCCTATACCTATAATAGTTTAACCCTAAATACATATGATGTAAAGTATAAAATTAGACAAAAAAAGAGTCTTTGCGCACTCTTATAAGGCACTAACACTCCTTTGTACAATTAGTTGTCCTTTGATTTGATTAGATACTATGGATATACTCTTTTTTATTATCTTTTTGTAATACATTGTAATAGCCTTTAATGATTAGCTCATTAGCTGCTGCTGTTTGTCTCACATTATGATTATCCTCACCCGAAAACATTACAGCCAAACCGCAGTTAGCAGTAATTTCCCTCGGCACGGGTATAATATTAATATTTATATTGTTATCTTTCATAACTTTTTCGAATTTTAAAGCATGATGTGTAGAATCAAAAACAGCTAAAAAGAATTCCTTCATTTTATCACTCCTTATAAAGGGATTATATCAATACTATTAAAATACTTCAATTGATATTATCTATAGCTTTATGCAATGGGATAGATTTTATCTATGGCATTTTGACATTAATACTTTTAAGCAGTAGTATATTATTATAGATAACCAACTCTAAAACTCAAAATACTTTTCGTTAAGAGTTGCTAATCTATTTGTGAGAAACAACTTGAT
>CALGKJ010000241.1 GCA_937930535.1 uncultured Clostridia bacterium | reverse complement strand
AGTGAATGCACTAACAGTAACGTATATTGAATTGAAATAACAATCGATTCCATTTTCTTTTCTTACAAAGCTGTAGTTATATACAGGAGGTACATAATCATTTGGTAAGACACTGTACTCAGCTTTTTGGTATTCAGTCATTTCAAACTTATCAGGCTGAATTTTCTTTAAAAAGTCTTCTGCTATTTCTTTTCCTTGTTCTTCTGTATATTTTGGTTCTTTTTCTTTTATGTTATATATGTCATTACTGTCTTTGTAGAAATTCTTAAGCTCTCCAGTAACAGCATTTACAGAAGCACTAATATATACATAGCTTTCCTTTTCCATATTGTTTTTGTTCCATGATAGATACCAGATTGCTTCTTCAGCCTTGCTTCCTGTGTTTAGAGCAGCGTTTGAAATTGTAAAGCCTTCAATTTCAGGAATGTATTCTAAAACAGCATTTATAGCTTGTTCCTTTGTTATAAACTTGCTGTTGTCATCAATTTGCTTCTGCTCATGAGGAGTTATAGAGATGCTTGACTTTAACGCAGCTTCTTCTCTCATAGCACCATATGAGTAGTAGGGAGTAGAATAATATGCGTTGGTTAGTATCTCACCAGTAAATGCATCTATAGGTGCGTTGTTTTTTAGGGTATATGCAAGAACTACTACAGGTTTTTCATTAGAGCTAGGATATACCAATTGATAAGTAAGACCTAATCCCTGCTTTTCCATAAATAATTTTTTAGCAGCAGCCTTGTCGATTATGTTTACAGGTTCGGGGAATGGACCTTTATCCCAGCTTGTTGAGAAGTTTCTGAGCTGTAGGGTATTCTTATCTACTGCAATACTTATTACGTTATTAGTAAATTCGATACCGTTTACTTGCCTAACATAGTTAAAATAATAATATTCGCTGTAAGGCATATAGTAGCCGTATTTACCGCTGTATAGTTTTACCTCTGGATATTTTTCTGGAGCAATTTTATTTATATACTGCTCAGCGGCTTTTAGAGCTTCTTCCTCTGTGTATTTTGGCAGTTTTCTAAAGGATGAGCTGCTAGGTACCCAGTTATCATATCTGATTATTTCGCCAGTTGTAGCATCTATAGCTACTGATATGTTCTGACCATTACCTGTGTTTTTATACCAGTAAAGATCCCAGACTTTTCGGCCTTCACTATAGTATTCACTATAGTTGCTATGAAACTCAAGACCCTCTGTATCAAGCTCCAGCTTTTCCTTGGCAACTTCTATGGCTTGCTTTAAGGTGAAATTTAAAGCTTCTTCTTCTGCATTTACAGGCACTGCTATAAATGCAAACATCAATGTGATTGTTGTAATAATAGATATTATTCTTTTCATAAAAATCTCCCTTCTATTCTTTGTAGTTTATTCATAGAAAGCACCCTATAGAATTAACATAAATACGTAATAGCTTTTGTGCTTTCCATTAATATTAACAAACGGTGTAAACTGTCTTGTCACCATTTATACAATTTAGACTATATACGGTTGAAAAAGTTCCAATTTTACAATGATTTTCTACTTTTTTTTCTGGACCCTTCTTCGGTTTTAGTAGAATTTTTAATCAGCTCCAATAATGCTTCAAGCTCAGTATTGGTAAGATATCGCCATTTACCAGTATTCAGATTGTCTAAATGGATATTCATGATTCTGATTCTTTTTAGATTGATAACACTATAACCAAAAACTTCACACATGCGTCTTATTTGTCTGTTCATACCTTCAGTAAGAATAATTTTAAAGCTGTTTTTGGAGACTCTAAATACCTTGCATTTCTTGGTTACTGTTCCTAAAATTCTTACACCCTTAGACATGGCACTAATAAACTCATCTGACACAGCTTTATTTACTGTAACAATATACTCCTTCTCATGGTTATTGCCGGCCCTTAGTATTTTGTTTACTATATCACCGTCACTAGTTAGTAAAATCAGACCTTCTGAATCCTTATCGAGTCTTCCTATAGGAAAAATCCTTTTTGGGTGGTTTATAAAATCTACTATATTGTCTTTCTCTTTTGGATCTGTCGTGCTTACAATGCCAACAGGCTTGTTCAATGCTATGTATACAGGATTTTCTTTTTCTTTAACAGGTTTTCCGTCGATTTTTACAATATCACCAGACTCAACCTTACTGCCTATTTCAGCAATAATGCCATTGATAGTAACCTTTCCTTGATCAATAAGCTTATCTGCCTCTCTGCGGGAGCATACCCCGGTCTCGCTTATAAATTTATTAATGCGTTTATCGTTTTTTTCAATATTTGACATTATATCATACTCCGTTTTTAGATATTTTTTTATATAGTATAAAGGATTTATATAAATATTAGTTATTATAGCCTTTGATGCCATTTATATAGTTCAATATATAGTTTATACTCTTATGGTAATATTATCAATTAATTTAGCTTTAAGTACAAAGTTTTTTGAGTTTTAGAGTTGATTATTAAACATAATTTTCAAGTTGCAATATTTCCATATTCAGAATTTAGCTGACTTTGCATATTAGTCCATAATATGGCAATAATCATAAGGTAAATAATACGTGTATATTTTATCAACTTTGGAGGTATACATATGAAAAGAAGCAAAGCTGCTAAAAGAAGACTTTACATAGCTAGTGATAATAAAACCTATGCTGAAATATACAGCATAGTATTGAGAGGTGTAATTTGTTCTCTGAAAAGCTTATTCAATGATTACTATGTTTCTGAAAATATTGACGGTCTTATGAAATATATTAACAGCAGAAATATTATAAAGGCAGACGAGTATAAACGCTTGCTTTCTGAGGCAAAGGATTTTTACCCTGTAATAATTTGTGCTATTCTGATACAGCCCTTAAGAAGCTATACACAAGACTTTAAATGCAAGGAGCTGGAGCTTGAAAGGAAAAAACTGCTGTTTGCGGAGCTAAAAAAAGAACTAACTGAGTTTTTTATAGATTGGCTTTGTGTTATAGATGTTAATGCTTTATTGCTAAGTAGAGTAGCATCAGGGTATAATATAGATTTCAATATGCAGCTATGCATGACTAAGCAGATAAAGCACAGCTTAACAGAAATCGAAGAAAGAGTGCTGAAGGTGCAAATAATAGAAATAGCAGTTTCCTTCCTAATTGAACAGGTAGCAATACAACTGGGACTTGTTGGATTGGATTATATTGATTACTTTGAGGATAAACAACTGTCCAAATATAATGAAATCAGCAATAAAAAGCTAAATCAAGAAAGCTTTAATCAAAGCACTATACAGGAAGTGTTGTAAAGTGTATCGATACAATTTTGAAAATCTTTCTTAATAATATACTTTTAAATCCCTAGCGTATTGTTCTTAGCAAATTAATGATTATAATAAATAGTGAAGATCAGTTCAGTTTTTAAAAAATAGCTAGGGGGAGAATTATGGAAATAAAAAATTCTGGTAAATCAAGCTCAAGTGTGAGTATACGAGAAATGGTGCAAATTGCTTTATTAACAGCTCTTACTTATATATCTGTTGCTTTTTTAAATATAGAGTATGTCAATAACAATGTACTGCATTTGGGTGATAGTATAATATTTATTGCTGCTATACTTTTTGGAAGAAAGCATGCTGCACTGTCAGGGGCTTTTGGAATGGCATTGTTTGACCTGCTTTCAGGCGCATATGCTTTTTGGACTCCATACACCTTTGTTATTAAGGGAGTTATGGGTTTTATAGCTGGTACTATTGCTTTTAGCGGCAATGCCAAGGGAAATAATTGGATAAGAAATATCATCGGCATGATTGCAGCAGGAGTGTGGATGGTAGCAGGATATTTTATGGCTGAAGCGATAATTACAGGGAATTTTGCAGCACCTTTAGTTGCAGTACATGGTAATATAATTCAAGCTGTCAGCGGTGCAGTTATAGCTTTTGCATTAGTTACAGCCCTTAGAAAAACAAATTATTTTAACAGATAAATACCATTCCTATAAATAGACTGATAGTTGACTATCGGTTTATTTTTTTTGAAATCTTATTGTAAAACAAATCTGGTTAACATAATGTTATAATGTAATTACAGAGATTAGCAGCTCTTAACGAAAAGTATTTGAGTTTTAGAGCTGGTTATCTATAGGAAGAGGTGAAATGATGCTTAATAAAATCCAAAATCACAAGCTGTTCTTGATAATTACATTATTGTTGGTTAGCTGCATTATTCTAAATACTATAAACATATGGGCGCAGACTGGAAGTACTATGGACAAGCTTCAAATCCTTCAACATCTGTTACATAGTGAGATGACTAACAATTCTTTTTATGATATTTCCAATCACTGGGCAGAGGATAGTATGAAAAATCTTAATTATATGGAAATATTAAAGGGATTTCCTGATAATTCCATGAAGCCGTCAAAAACCATTACAAGAGCTGAGTTTGTGACAATGCTGGTCAGAGCTGTGGACATGCCTATTACTGATACCTATATAAAATACTACAATGACATAGATACATCAAGCTGGTCTTACTATCATGTATCTGCTGCAAAAAAAAGCGGAATTATTGATGTTTTCAGTGAAGCTGACTTTTACCCTGACAAAGTCATAACCAGAGAAGAAATGGCGGTTATAGCTGCCATGGTCACAGCAGCAGTTCCATTACCTGCAAGCTCAATAGCTTTTAAGGATATAGACAAAAGCTATAAATATGCTGATAGCATTACAAGAACTAGTTCATTAGGAATAATAAAAGGTTTTCCAGATGGAAAATTCAACCCATATGGAAATGCATCTAGAGCAGAGGCTGCAATAATAATTCAAAGAGTATTAGATGTAAGGGATTTTTCAATTGAACCTTCAGATAGCACTATTATAGATATTGCAAAAGAATATGAAATGAATTTGCTTGAGGCTTCAAATCAAGAGGATTATATCTTTCGACTTCTATTAAATATGTCAATGGGAAAGGAACGGGCTTTGAATCAGATTCGAGCTGCTGAAATAAAAAATATTGTAAGCAGTGGCATTCAGATAACAAGAACGCCTAATAATTTATCTGCAAGAGTAAATAAAAAGTCCATATACTTGGCGGAAGTGACATTAAGCTATAATTTAAAGGTTGAAAACGGATTACTCGAAAAAAATTATGACGTAGATAAATCCATATTTCTAAAAAAGAAAGGTACTAGATGGCTTGTGTACAATTCAAGCTTAAATAATGAGTACTTGAATATTACACCAAAGTTAGAAAGCAAAAGTAGTAAAATAAATCTCGTCTGGCAGTATATGCACAGCTCTACGCCTAATATGACAGGCTCACCAGCAATTGAAGGATTAAACGTTATTTCTCCTACTTGGTTTACCTTATCAAGTGGTAGCGGAGACATAAAAAGCATTGCTGATGCCAACTATAGTAAATGGGCTAAGGGAAGGGGCTATAAGCTATGGGCTTTAGTTACAAATGACTTTGACAAGGAAATGACATCACAAATGCTTAATAACAGTGCAGCAAGAAAGAAAGCTATAGATGCGCTGCTGCTATATGCAGAATGGTTTCAGTTAGATGGGATAAATGTAGATTTTGAGAATATGTATATAAAAGATAAAAATGTATTTACTCAATTTGTAAAAGAACTATACCAAAGAGCTACAGTAAAAAATCTGATAATCTCCGTAGATGTTACTGTTATAGCAGCTAATTCTAATTGGTCTGAATGTTATGATAGAGCTGAGTTAGCCAAGGTGTCAGATTATATTATGCTGATGGCATATGATCAGTATTGGGCAGGCAGCTCAATCAGCGGTTCAGTTGCCCAAATCACATGGGTTGAACAAAACTTGATAAAAGTGCTTAAGGAAGTGCCAAAGGAAAAACTAATTTTAGGACTGCCATTTTATACAAGGATATGGAAGGAAGTATATTCGCCTGTTGAAAAAAAGACTTTAGTTACATCAAAGGCGGTTTCAATGGAAACGGCGGAGCAGGCAATTGCTGAGAACAAAGCAGCAAAGGTATGGGACGAGAAAAGCGGTCAGTATTATGCCAGCTATACTAAGGATGGAGCAGTTTATAAAATCTGGCTAGAGGATGAGCGTTCTATAAAGCTTAAAACTGAGCTGGCAAATAAGTATAATCTTGCAGGAATTGCATCCTGGAGATTAGGCTTTGAGCGGCCAGTAATATGGAAGGTTATAAATGATACTCTGAAATAACGAATATTTAGTGCAGCAGGCTGTTGATTTATGATAAATCAACAGCCTGCTCGGTTTTTGGTATTCCAAAGGAGTCTGTCTGCGGATCCTTGAAAATTTCAAGCTTGGGGGGATAGTAGGTCAAAAGACTAAACGCAAGTACGGCAATTGTAATAGCGGCTATAGATATTCTCTTATAAGCGGAATAATCCTTTGGACTTATAATGATTTTATAACCAATTATAAAGGCTAACAGGGCTGATAGAACAAATAATGCTATATCTATTATTAGGTTATGAGTTCCAAGTATGGCTGTATAAATATAAAATATTAATGTTATCGTAATGGGTATAACATATAGTCCCACAGCCTTTGCGGTTATAAAGTTTGGCACTTGCATACCATAGGCGAAATACTCAATTATTGAATAAAATAGGAAGGGCCAGAAGCCAAGCTTCAAATGCTCCCATACACTTTCGTTTACAGCACATATAATTGCCAGGGGCTTATAGTTGCCGCTCCATTCAAAGCAGAAATGCAGCAGTGAACCCACAACAATAGTAAAAATAAAGCCGAACAATTCCCAATAGAATATTTTTTTATTACTCATTTATTCACCTCCGCAAAATTTTTATTACTATTTATATAATCTATAATCTCTAGGGTAGCCGCTATTTCTTCTATGTGGTTTTTATCTGCCCATAACAATAAATAATTATATTTCGATTCTCTAATATTTACAATATTTCTATATTTTACTATAAGAGCTGACTGACTTTTCATTTCTGATATCTGGTCGCTGGACGGAAGTATGAGGCAGCTTATACAGTCATTTATAGCATTTTCTTTTATGGTTGGTGACGAGCCGTAGGGCATAAGTTTATGATAGGCTTCCAGCATACATACCTCCATTATTGATTTGTCCGAAAATAGTGTTGAAATCTCAAAAAAACCATTTACGCCCTCATACCTTTCTTCCCTTGTTTTTATCCAGCGCTGAGGATAATCAAATTTAATTCTAAATAAGGGGCTTATATATGTATTTGAAGCTTCATATGCATTAATTAAAGACATAAATATCACCTCTTTTGATTTAAATAGTAGTATTACAGTATATTCGTATTATTGGCACATTATGTATTTTAAGGGGCAGAGGTTGGTTGTTAGCATGTTAAACTAAATAATTAACCTATAGATGTATATGTACTAATACATATTTTGTTAGAATAAAATAAATTAATATAACAAAAGCTTGAAAATTATACCTAAAAAAAATATAATAAAACTATACATAATATAGAGAACGTAGTTATTATTAGCATCATATCAACGCAAAGCATATTTTAAATTATAGTATTACTATATAAATACCGATAAAGATTTTACATTTACCAAGGTGAGAAGCGGTATTTATATTTGATAGAACACGTACATAGTGATTGCCTGATGTAATTTCTTTAACGTGTTCTATATATTTCTATTCTTCCGCTCTCATAAAAAAGGTATAATAGGGAAGCAACCATAAAACTTAAATTATTCATGGGTTAGTTATTGCTTCCCTTCTAGGTTT
>CALGKJ010000240.1 GCA_937930535.1 uncultured Clostridia bacterium | reverse complement strand
AGTTATTTGTGGAAACAAGTAACAACGGGGGTATTATTGAATCTGATTTAGTAGAAATTAAAAATATGAAAAGTCAGCTTAATAAATACTATCATAATGACTTTGAAGGAAGTCTATATTTAAAATGTGACAATCAGCTTCCTGTTGCTGGTTCAATAAAGGCAAGGGGAGGCATATATGAGGTGCTTAAGCTTGCAGAAAAGCTTGCTGTTGACAGCGGCATGCTAAGGTTGAATGACGATTACTCTGTTATGCAGGGACAAAGCTTTAAAGACTTTTTTAGCAAACATACTATTGCTGTAGGCTCAACAGGTAACCTTGGTTTGAGTATTGGAATAACAGGAGCTGCATTAGGCTTTAATGTAAATGTGCATATGTCTGCGGATGCAAAGCAATGGAAGAAGGAGCTTTTAAGAAGCAAAGGAGTTAATGTATTTGAATATGAGTCAGATTACAGCAAAGCAGTTGAGGAGGGGAGACGGCTGTCAGAAAGCAGCCCTCGAAGCTATTTTGTTGATGATGAAAATTCCAAGGATTTATTTTTAGGGTATAGTACAGCGGCTTATAGATTAAGGCAGCAGTTGCAGGATATTAATATTAAGGTTGATAAGGAACATCCACTTTTTGTATATTTGCCATGCGGAGTTGGAGGAGCACCCGGTGGAATATGCTTTGGACTGAAAAGTATTTTCTTGGATAATGTACACTGCTTCTTTGTTGAACCTACCCATTCACCCTGTATGCTTTTGGGACTCATAACCGGATTAAATGAGAAGATAAGTGTAGGGGATATAGGGCTGGATAATAAGACTGAGGCGGATGGATTAGCCGTAGGACGTCCTTCGGGCTTTGTTGGAGGAGTAGTAGAGAAGTTAATAAGCGGAATATATACCATTAATGATAATGAGCTTTTCAGGCTATTGACTATACTGTATGATAGCGAGAATATGCATATTGAGCCATCTGCCACAGCAGGACTTTTGGGTCCCTTGATGCTGCATAATACTATTGAAGGACGGAAATATATAGAAAGCATGAATTTGAAAAACAGCATTAAAAATGCTGTGCATATAGCATGGGCAACAGGAGGGGCCTTTGTACCTGAAGACATGATGCAGGATTTTTATAGAAAGGGAAAGGAGCTTCTTGCAAAATAGAGAATGTACTCAGACATTCTCTATTTCCTTAAAATTATTAGTATACTGATTAATTAAGCTATTGTAAGAATCTATAATCTGTCTTATTAGCACATTATTGGAGGAATCGTAGTTTATACTATCAACCCTGCTTATAGGAAGTACTTTAGGTGAGGTTCCGGTGAGAAATAAGCCATCTGCTTTATAAAGGAACTCAAGACTTACTGGCTGTTCAACAAGCTGGATTCCTAGTTTTTTGCATATGTCTATTATGAAAACTCTAGTAATGCCTATTAATACCATATCGGCAGGTGCTGTATAAAGACTGTTATTAGCAGACATAAAGATGTTTGAACGGCTGCCCTCAGTTATCTCCGAGCTTTCATTTACCAGTATTGCTTCATAAGCATCAGCACTCTTTAAAGCAGAATCTATTTTTTCACGCAATGAATTATTGATAACCTTTGCATTAGGGTTATTTCTTTCTGCATGATAGGTAATAACTGATACTCCATGCTGATATTGCTCACATGAAGGATAGCTGCTCTTTATAAAATATAAAATATAGTTGTAGCCTGCATTATTCTTATAGACGCTAATTTTTATATTCTTTTCAGGAAAAGAGTTAACAGCAATAAGCTTTTTTAAATTCGCCTTAATCTCATCTAATATATTTCTCAGCTCAAAGCCCACAGCTTTGGCTGAAGCCGAAAGTCTTTTGAAATGATCCTCTACGAACAGAGGTACACCGGATATGACTCTTATAACCTCATAGATAGTTGTACCTGAGACAATTATATTATCCCAGCTTTGACTTTCTAAAACCTGATTATTATAAATTATAAATTGTTCGATGATTTCATTATTCATACTAAAACTCCTTGTTTATGTTTTACTATATATTTTAAATTTATCATTTAATATTCCTATTTTCAATATTTATTATAACCGTTGTAATAAAGTCGACATGCTATAAATGAAAAAAGAATCAACCGGCAGAATTGCTGCCGGTCGATTCTTTTTTATATAAAGTATTCTCTCGCTAAATAAGACATAAATACTTCGTCAATATAGTTTCCATTACAAAAAACGGATTTACGTCTTTTTCCATCGTGAGTGAAGCTTGACTTTTCAAAAACCCTGATAGCTGATGCGTTGTTTTCTCTTATTACTGCTTCGATTCTGACAGCCTTTTTTTCTTCAAAAAGGAATTTACACAGTCTAGCCACTGCATCAACTGCAAGTCCGTTATTTTGATATTGCTTATCTATATACAAATCACATATACTAAAATCATTCTTCCAGCCGAAGGTATAGCTTATGCTGCCTGCTATTTTGCCGTCTAAATCCTCAATAACAAGCCACTCGCCTTTATGCTTGTGTTCATTTACAGACTCCAGCTTTTTTTCCATAAGACCTACAGATATATCTGCTCTTGTATCAAGCTGTCTGATGATCTCAGGTTCACGATATATCTTATGTAATACCTCAAGATCCGACTTTAGTAATGCACGCAGTTTTGTTTTACTACCCAGAAGCATTAAATATCACCCCTTGCTAGAAACTCTTCTTTTAGCACACCCATGTAGTGGTAGCTTATAACCTTGCCACCAGTAAAGTCTGAGTCTCTTAAATATACTTCCTTAACAAAGCCACACTTTTCATAGCACCTTATGGCTCTTGGATTTGTTTCTCTAACAATAAGCTCAACCTTAACTGCTTCTCTGTTTAAAAATAAATATTTTAACAGAGTAGTAATGGAATCCTGTCCATAACCGCAGCTCCAAAATTCACTTGCTATTGAAATACCTATCATATAGATATTTCTGGCATTTCTAGCACGCCAGTAGCTTAATTCGCCTACTAATTCGCCTTTAAGGTTTTCTATTATAAAACCATCGTTACCGTTATCCTTTAGAGCATCCTTCAGTTCATCTGTGAACTCCTTTTCCATGTACTCGTGGGAAAAGCCTGCACGAAAATTTAAATCAAACAGATTTACCTTTGGATCATTAAAAATTTCTGAGATTCTTTTCATATCTTTTTTCTCAGCGGATCTTAAAATAATGTTTTTGCCCCTTAGCAATCGTATCACCCCTTTATCTATATAGGCTGCATATATTTCATAACATAAATAATTGTTAGTGTAAAATTTTCTTAAAGAAAGTACATTTAACAAATATATGATATGAAATAATTTAAGCCATATGTATTGAAAAATAATATCACAATTGCATATTTGTTACAATATTATGTAGTAAATTTAATCTAAATGTAACAAATTTTAAGTACAAAGCTGTAATATTGTTATGTATAGTAAATCAAGCTTCTATGTGAATTAGGGACAAAAAATATTAATATTTTACATTTATTGATTATTGTTGTTAAAATAGTATAAAATAAGATAAAGTTATGCCGATTATATTTAAAACATTGTTGCAAATTAATCTACCGTAAAGCTGTATATAATATAAGTGGCAGCACATGGGAGCGGTCATAAGCAATACGGCAGATTATGTCATTATCATGATTTATTATCGATATCCAACTCTAAATTCTCTACAAGAATACAGACTGTTAAAATATGAAATGGAAGAAGAGGTGATTTAACGTGATTGGCGGATTTGAAATGCTTATAAGGATGGCACTTGCCTGTCTGCTCAGCGGTGTAATTGGAATCGAACGTGAAAAACATAGACACCCGGCAGGCTTGCGAACTCATATACTTGTCTGCATAGGCTCGACCTTGGTACTAATATGCAATATATACTTATTTGAGCTTTATAAATATCAGGCCAATGTAGATCCTGCAAGGCTAGGGGCACAAGTAATCAGCGGGATTGGATTTTTGGGAGCCGGAACAATCATTAAAGAAGGCATATCAGTAAAAGGCTTAACAACTGCTGCCAGTCTTTGGGCAGTAGCTTGCATTGGAATAGCCATAGGAATAGGCTATTATACTGCTGCTATTCTCGCAACTTCATTTGTGCTTATTGCATTAATGATATTTTCCAAATTTGAATACCTGTTTTACAGTACTAAAAATCACAAAGCATTAACAAGGCTGAAAATAGTCATTATAGAGGAACATTTAGAGACTATCGGAACCAAGATGAAAGAAATTGGTTTTGAGATTATTACAATGAAGACTGAAAGGCTGAGTGAAGGAAAGATGTTTGTTAGGATATGTGTATTGCAGAGTAAAGTGGCTGGAATTGTTGATATTATAACGTCTATTAATAAAATTACAGGTATTGAGTCAGTAGAGGTTTGCGAATAACGGTATATCTGGTATAATATATGCATGGTAATAAAGATTTACATTGCGCCAAAGATTTTATAATGCGTATAAAAATAACTCTTACTATATGTAAAAGACTTGGTGTGGTTTGAAAAGTTTAATAGGGGGTATAAATATGAAAAAACTTGATTTTGTATGGGCGGCTGCATTGCTCGCCATAGCAGCGATTTTAATTATTCCAGTAAGCCATGAGGCATTTGTAAACGCTACTAATGCTCATCCCTATGTAATGGGCTTTGTTAAGGTTGGTATTCTAGCTTCAATGGGTGAGCTGCTGGCATTAAGAATTATTGCTGGAGCATGGAAGAAGCCTGTGGGAATGCTTTACAGATTTATTGTATGGGGATTATTTGGTATTGCATTTGCTATTGTATTTAAAATATTCTCCGGCGGTGTATTATTTGTAATGTCAAAGGGTTTACTGCCCACTGTTGAAGGAGAGCTAACCTCCAAAGTTTTAACAGCCTTTTTTACAAGTGCTTTTATGAATCTTATATTTGCGCCTACCTTTATGTCTTTGCATAGAGTAACGGATACATATATAGACTTGGGTAATGGGAAAATTTCCAGCATTTTTAAAGTGAAGCTTAAAGATGTATCGGATAAAATAGACTGGTACGGCTTCTTAAGCTTTGTAGTACTAAAGACAATACCAATATTCTGGATACCAGCACACACGATTACTTTTATGCTGGATCCTGTTTATCAAGTGCTGATGGCATCCTTCTTATCCATTGCACTAGGGGGAATTTTAGCCTTTGCTAAAAAGAAAGCCGCAAAAACAGCTTAAAAAAACCACGTGGTATAATAAACTTATACTACGTGATTTTTTTTGTTTTACTTACAAATTTGTTATCTTTGATATAAAACCGCCATGGAAGATATTTATGTTCTTCTGCGTAGTCAATACCTATCCGAGGGGAAGTTTGCACAATAAAGTCTTTATAATCTGAGTCACAAATGTAAAGAGGAGAATCATCGCACATGTCAACTCCATTAAGACTTTTGTCTATTAGCAATGCCTTACAAAGCTTTCCAGGACCGCTGGTGAGATTAAAAATCTGTGACTTTGCAAGCTTTTCATAATCCATGCCATATCTATTGACAGCAATCGTATTTAATCCAGTTATAGGCTCAACACCCCGTATAAGCACTGCTGAAGGCTTATCAATTGCTTCTGTTACCACATTAAAGCAAGGATACATCCCATATATAATATAAACATATGCAAAGCCGCCAAGTGCGTACATGGTTTCATTTTTGCTAGTTCTCTTACCCCCATAAGAATGAGAGCCTTTATCCTCAGGACCAATATAAGCTTCTGTTTCTACTATTCTTGTTATAATATACTCACCGCCAATTACTCTTACCAGATGCTTTCCCAACAGATCTTTTGCTACTGTAAGAGTATCTCTAAGGAAAAAATCTCTGCTAAGCTTTTCCATAATGTTTTTTGTATACCTCCTGATAAATTTTTACAAATAGTTATACTATATTGTATAACTATTTGTTAATTTAAGCAATAATTTAATGATAGTATTTATATAGTTTTCATAATACACACATTTATGTATAATAATAAATAGACATTATGAGGAATCATTTACATTTTGTAAAACTACTTAGTGGAGGTTAAATATGCAGGATAATAAAAAAATAAC
Source organism: uncultured Clostridia bacterium (assembly GCA_937930535.1). Classification (GTDB taxonomy): domain Bacteria; phylum Bacillota; class Clostridia; order Lutisporales; family Lutisporaceae; genus CALGKJ01. The sequence goes on along the minus strand of CALGKJ010000240.1, from coordinate 14,401 downwards.
AGCTCCAGACAAGGAAACCTTTTATAAGATAATGCTGGTAAAGCTGGAGGGACTGCTGTCAAGCGAATCTGACTGGCTGGCAAATATATCAAATGCCGCTGCGCTATTGTATAATAATATGGATGACATAAACTGGGCGGGCTTTTACCTTATAAAGGAAGGGGAGCTGGTGCTGGGACCATTTCAGGGAAAAACAGCCTGTACAAGAATAAAGATAGGCAAAGGGGTATGCGGTACAGCAGTTGAACAAAAAGCTGTTCAGCTTGTACCCGATGTGCATTTATTCCCCGGTCATATTGCTTGTGATTGTGCGTCAAATTCAGAAATCGTTGTGCCCATTATAAAGGATAATGTAATATATGGGGTATTAGATATTGATAGCCCAATAAAAGATAGATTTGACAGCATAGATGCAAAATATTTAGAAATGTTTGCAGCCAAGCTAAACAAATACATAAATTGGAGTCTAGGAAGCCAAGGGCTTCCGACTTAGAAACAGTAAGAGGGAGTGTAACTAATGAATAGAGAAAAAGCATTAGAATTAATCAAGGAGCATATTACTTCTGAGCATCTTATAAAGCATTCATTTGCAGTAGAGAGTGTTATGCGTGAGCTTGCAAAAAGATTTGAGCCGGAAAATGAAGAGCTGTGGGCAATAACAGGTCTGCTGCATGATCTGGATGTTGATCAAGTTGACTATAGGGCTAATCCAGAGCTGCATGGTAAAAAAACAATAGAAATATTAAAACAGGAGAACTTTGGCAACGAAGAAATGTACCATTCCATATGTGCCCATAACCAAGATACAGGTGTAAGGATTGAGAGCAAAATGGACAGAGCAATATATGCTGCCGATCCTATAACAGGATTTATTACAGCCATTACCTTAGTATATCCTGATAAAAAAATAAGCAGTGTAAAAGTAAAATCCATAATAAAGAGAATGGACGAGGTAAGATTTGCAGCTGGTGCAAACAGAGAGGCTATGAGATCAATAGAACAGCTTGGCATGAGCTTCAATGAATTTGCAGAACTGGCACTGAAGGCAATGCAAGGTATCTCTGAACTACTAGGCTTATAAAGTTAATATGCAAACAAAAGGCACATGTAAAAATGTGCCTTTTGTTATCTATATATATAGATGTATATTTAAATCCTAGTATTGGTACATAAGCTCGTAATATTCTTTTACCATTCTTTCCATAGCAAACTGATGCTTAGTGGACTCTATACTGTTTCTCATCATCTCTACCCATTTGTCTCTATTGTCGTAATAAGTAGGTATGATTTCTTCCTGAAGTACCTTGTAAAGTGATTTTAAATCATTTTCATCTTGCTCAGAAACATTTTCACTTTCGAAGGCATTACCAATTTGCCATCCGTTTACACCATGGTCACAAGCTTCTGGCCACCAGCCGTCTAGTACACTGAAGTTTAAAACGCCATTCATAGCAGCCTTCATTCCTGATGTTCCGCTCGCTTCTAATGGTCTTCTTGGATTATTCAGCCATATATCTGAACCTCTAGTAAGAGTCTTACCTATTGTCATGTCGTAGTTTTCTAGGAATACCACTGAATCAGGGTATTTCTTAGACATTGCCACAAGGTTTGATACTATAGCTTTTCCGCCATCATCAAGTGGATGGGCTTTACCAGAGAATACTATTTGAATTTTCTTGTTTTCCAATAATGGAGCAATTATCTTTTCATCTGTGAATATAAAGTTGCTTCTCTTGTAAGTAGCAGCTCTACGTGAGAAACCAATAAGAAGTACATCTTCTTCAAGCTTCGCACCAGTACGCTCTTTTACAAACTTTATAAGATCACGCTTGTTTTTCATATGAGTTTCCCATATGCTGCTGTTATTTTCAGAAGCCTCGAGCATATTAGCATCAACCCAGGTTGGAACATGGATTGCGTTAGTAATTCCAACTATAGGTGCTGGGTATTCTACATGCTGCCACATTTTATTTGCAGTCTCTGCGTGAAGCTGGGCAACAGCGTTTGATCTTTTGCTTGTCCTGAGTGCGGCAACTGTCATATTAAATGGAGCTCCACCTATATGTACCATTTGTTCTGTTGTTAGTCCATTGAAAGCTCCCATATACTCAAGTCTATTCAGATAGTGTGATTCATTACCTTGTACTATTGGAGTATGAGTTGTAAATACTACTTCTTTTCTTGTGCTGTTTAATGCAGAGTAAAAATCCATGCCTGTAAGCATCTTTTCTCTCATAAGCTCAGTAGCAGCCAGTACAGCATGACCCTCGTTGAAGTGATATACATCTACATCAATTCCTAGCTGTCTTAGTGCCTTTATACCGCCTATGCCTAGAACCATTTCCTGAGCTATTCTTTCCTCACCAAACCAGCCATATAATTGACCAGTGATCCATGCATCTTCATTTTCAGGTAAATCTGTATCCAATAAGTATAAAGGAACATTATTGAATTTTTCTACCTTCCATACCTTACAAACTACATCTCTTTGGCGAATTTTAACTGTAACCTTAACACCAGTATCTACTAGAAAATCGTAAACATGATTATGGTAAGTATCAAAAGGCTTGCCATCTGCACCTATTAGCTGATCAGTATAACCTTGTTTCCACTTTATACCAATACCAACCATTGGTACATTAAGATCCTTTGCACCCTTAAGATAATCACCAGCTAGAATACCTAGGCCTCCAGAGTAAATTTTAAAATTTGAATCCATACCGTATTCCATACAAAAGTATGCTACAGATGGTAGTTTGTTTTGCATTTAAAAATACCTCCTCGTAATCTACTTATTCCGATTATATAATAAACAGTTTAATAGTGCAACCGTTTGCATGTATATTTTTTTGAAATAGACAGTAAGAAACTGCATATAATGCTGTGGGGAAAATAAATTTTAAATGAAGATTTCAGTTGAAAGGCAGCATATTATGGAAAAGCAACCATAAAACTAATTTATTCATGGGCTGGTTATTGCTTCCATTCTAGGTTTTTATATAAAAACCCTATAACACTTGAAACTGTACTTTTCCTACAAATTCTATCAGTATTTGCAGGAAAATAATAAACAACAAATACTTGGTAATAAGCAATGTATGCTTTACATAGCATATTGACAACAAAAGCCAAATCATATAATATTATATAGTATAATTGTAAGTGCAAACGGTTGCAAAATCTATGTTGTAGTTAGATATGCTAACATTGCAAGCCATAAATAACAAGTCATAATATGCTTGGGGGTGATAGAATGGTTCTTGATAGAAGGAGCGGTATATTATTGCATCCTACGTCTCTGCCGTCAAAATATGGTGTTGGAGATCTTGGGAACGAAGCATACAGCTTTGTGGATTTTTTGAAAAAAAGCAAACAATCATTGTGGCAGATATTGCCGTTAGGACCTGTGGGATATGGTGAGTCACCTTATCAGAGTTTTTCCGCCTTTGCAGGAAATCCTTTTCTGATAAGCGTTGATAAGCTGGTTGAGTATGATTTACTGCTAGATAAGGATATAGATAACATACATGAATTTAACTTGGATAAGATTGATTTCAGTAAAGTTAAGAAATTTAAGGAAAAGCTATTTAAAAAAGCATATAAAAGCTTTAAATCTAAAAATGATCTAAAGGATTTTATTGAGTTTTGTTCTGGAAATTCTTACTGGTTGAAAGACTTTGCATTGTTTATGGCAATTAAGGACTATTACGGTGGTGTTGCTTGGTCAGAGTGGGATAAAGACATCGCAAAGAGAGAAGCGGTAGCAGTTAAGAAATATTCTGAAATGCTTTCTGAGGAGATAGAGTATCAGCAGTTTTTGCAGTATATGTTTTTTACCCAATGGAAAGAATTAAAAAAATATGCAAATTCACGGGGTATTAGTATAGTGGGAGATTTACCATTATTTATTTCCAATGACAGCAGTGATGCTTGGGCACAGCCAGAGTTGTTTGAGATTGATGAGTATGGTGTATCCCAGAAGGTAGCTGGAGTACCTCCAGACTATTTCAGTGAAACAGGACAATTCTGGGGTAATCCGCATTATAAATGGGATGTAATGGAAAAAGATGACTATAAGTGGTGGAGAGATAGATTTGCTGCAATGCTTGAGACTGTTGATTCCATAAGAATTGACCATTTCAGAGGCTTTGAAAGCTATTGGGAAATACCAGGAACTGAAAAAACCGCTGTTAATGGCAAATGGGTAAAGGCACCAGGCAGCAAGCTTTTTAATAAAGTAATAGAATACCTTGGTGATATTTCGATTATAGCAGAAGATCTTGGCTTTATTACACAAGAAGTAATGGATTTAAAGGATGAGTTTTCATTCCCGGGAATGAAAATATTGCAATTCACTTTCGGACTAGGAGCAGAGGAACGATTCCTGCCCCATAACTATGAAGAAAGCTCGGTAGTTTATACTGGAACACACGATAATGATACTACTATTGGCTGGTATAAGAAGACCTTGGCAACAGAACCGGAAGCTGTGGAACAGATGAAGCAGTATTTGAATATCGAAGATGAAATAAGTCCTGAGGAATTTTGCTGGAAACTTATAGAGACAGCATACAAAAGCAAATCCAATACTGCAATAATACCAATGCAGGATATTCTCTGTCTAGGCTCAGAAGCTAGAATGAATACGCCAGGTACAATAGGCGGCAATTGGGACTGGAGATTCAGAGAAGATATGCTGAATGATGAGATTATAGAAAAACTCAAATACTTGGCTGTAAAGTATAAAAGAATATAAAAATTGAAAATAATGCCCCCTTAGAGTGAAGCCACATAATTTTGATGAAAATTATGCGGCTTTTATAATTCTGATATTTTTATAGACATTAACCTGATTTTGTGGTAATATTTACACAGGTTAAACGTTTAAATGAACTGTGAGTTGATAAGTTTGAAAAAGCCGACAATAAAAGATATCGCAAGAGAAGCGAATGTGACAGTAGCAACTGTATCATACGTTTTAAATGATGTAAAAACACGCTCTATTTCAGAAGAAACTCGTAAGCGGGTACTTGATATTGCCAGCAAGCTAAACTATATTCCAAACCTTTCTGCACGCTGTCTTATTAGAAAGGAGTCTGGGTTAATAGGTATCCTTATAGTTAAGGACGATACCAATACACAAGACTGGAATAGACTTTGCTACTCCGAGTTTATCAGTGCTGTAGAAAAGCTTTTAACAGCAAAAGGCTATCATGTGATTATTTCAACAATAAATTTATCAAATCCTCAGCTTGATATAATAATTCAGCGTGAGCTTGACGGGGTGTTTTTGCTGGGTGCAAATAAAGAAGTTTTTCCAAGAATTGCGCAAAGCATAAATGTTCCAATGATTATTATTGATAGGTACATAGACAGTCTGATGTTTCACAAGATTGTGATAGATATTGAGGCTGGTGTCAAAAAGGCTAGGGGTAATACAGATGATAGAGATATGTTTTTAATAACTGAAAGATACAACGATTATGAGCTTAATAATAAGATTATCAGAGCATCTGGTTTAGCTGTAGAAAATCAATTTATTATGAGTTCAGAAAAAGAATTAAGTGAATTCTTGAAGCATCATCAAAATTCAAAAGGAATTGTAGTAAATGAGTTTATTGGTATGCTTGCTTTAAGATATATTAAACCAGATAAGCTTTCCATTGTATGTACCTGTGACTGTCCTTACTTATTACCTCCAGAAACTGGAAAGGTTCAGTTTGATCCAAATAAGGCTCAAATAGCTGTAGATATAATGTTTGAATATATAAACAAGAGATATTACAGTGATGATAAAAAATATACCATTATCAACGTTATATAGGGTTTTATAAAGAAGCTTAGTAAAATATTCTAAGCATTTATATGATTAAACGTTTAAATCTTGTGTCATTTATATAATCAGTTTTATAAAAAGCAAAGCTTTATAAAAATTATTATAAGGAGATGTTTATAATATGTCCAATTCAAGGATTATAACAATTCCAGAATTTCACGCTAAACTGCTGAATAATTACAGGGATATTTATGTTTACCTGCCTCCGAGTTATGACTTGAACCCAAATAAGAGTTATCCTGTGCTTTATATGCATGATGGACAAAATATATTTCATCCAGCTAAGGGTACAAACGAAAGCTGGAATATTCATAAAACATGTGACCGTTTAATCCGTGAGGGAAAAATAGAAGAAATCATAATTGTAGGCATACCTAATATGGGAGAGGAAAGGGGCAGCGAATATGCTCACTTTGCATCAACAGCCCTAGCAAGCTTTATATATGAATTTAAAGGACTATTATATGAAGATTTTATAATCAAGGATCTTAAGCCCTATATAGATTCAAGCTTCAGAACTTTAAAGGATAGTAACAATACAGCACTAATGGGCTCTTCAATGGGTGGGCTTGTGACATATCATATAGGTTTCAGAAAACCAGAGATTTTCGGAAAGCTGGGAATTATTTCCCCTTATATGGTTCATACCGATATGGATACCTTTCAGCTCACTCCCCACTATGAGAAATATAAGACAAAAAAACCTTTGAAAATCTGGATGGATATAGGCGGCTATGAAGGACTAATCTCAGTTGATCATGTTAAAGACATAGCAGATGAATTAGTAGAAGCTGGTTACACACCTGGAGTAGACTTGATATACTATTGTGATTTGAAAGCAGCTCATACGGAAAAGGACTGGGCAAATCGTATGCATGTACCGCTGCTATACTTCTTCGGCAGCATAGGCACACCTGTGTCTGTATCTCTGGAAGGACGAAGCATTGCTGGCTTAACGGGTAAGAAGGTTCATATAAACCCAGTGGTAAAATACGACAGCGGATTTGCTATGAGTGTCATAAATGGTAAATATACTGTTGAAAACCCGGAGATTCTTACTGTTGAAGCTAATGGAACAATACACCCAAAGGCTATAGGATGTACAAAAGTAGTATTTGAGTTTGACAGCTTAAAGACAGCAAATGCTTATACAGTAATAGACCACGTCTCTGAATCTGTTAATGTTTCTATAAGTGTAAATGTTCCTGCTGCAACTGATAGTGAAACAATAGACATATATGGACTCCAATTGAAAAAGCAGAAGCAAGGCTTGTACAGCGATACATTCACAGTTCCTAGAGATATGGCCATTAGATTTAGCATAGCCAGAGAATCAGGCTTCGGCAGCGAAACCTTTGAGGTAGACAAAAATGGGAGCCGCTTTACGAGGGATTTGAAAATAACTGATGATATAAGTATAAATTATGTAGTAGAAAGCTGGGCAGACAGCATTATTTAATCTGATTGCAGAGATATTTCAAAATTTGAAAGGTGGTAATATATTATGAATTTACATGCACTTTATCACAGAGCTAAAAGCAACTATTGTTATTGCTACGATGGTAAAAGCATTCATATAAGATTTAGAGCAGCCAAAAACGATCTGGATAAAGTTTTCTTGATTTATGGGGATAAATATGAGTGGGACAAAAGAGAAGTTCTGAGCATGGAGCTTGCTGGCTCGGATGAGCTTTATGATTATTTTACTGCCGAGGTTATACCGCCATACAGACGTTTAGCATACATATTTGAAGTAGTAAAAGGAAGTGAAAAAAGATATTTCACTGAGTGGGGTGCAGTGAAGGAAATCAATGAAAAAGAGATTTATCAAATGTATTTCCAATATCCTTATCTTCATAATTCTGATATGCACGACACACCTGAATGGGTTAAGGATTCCGTATTTTATCAAATATTCCCTGAAAGATTCTGTAATGGTGATCCTGAAATCAGCCCGAAAAATACAGAAGCTTGGGGAAAAAAGCCAAGTTCCCGCACTTTCTTTGGCGGTGACTTAAGGGGAATTATTCGAAAGCTTGATTATTTAGTAGATTTGGGTATTAATGCATTATACTTGACTCCTGTTTTCGAAGCTGCCTCAAACCACAAGTATGATACAACAGATTATTTTAAAATAGATCCTTGCTTTGGAGATATTGAAACCTTTAAGGAACTGGTTAAAGAATGTCATAATAGAGGCATAAGGGTTATGCTTGATGCTGTATTCAATCACTGCGGCTTCTTTTTTAAGCCCTTTCAGGACGTATTGAGAAAAGGAAAAGAATCTCAGTATTTTGATTGGTTCCATATACATGGTGAATATGCTGCAATTGAGCCTTTAAACTATGATGCTTTTGCTTTTGTACCTAATATGCCAAAGCTTAATACCCAAAATCCAGAGGTGAGAGAATACCTGCTAAAGGCAGCTAGGTATTGGATAGAAGAAGCAGATATTGACGGATGGAGGCTTGATGTATCTGACGAAGTGGATCATGAATTTTGGAGAGCCTTTAGAAAAACAGTAAAAGCTGCAAAAAAAGATGCATATATACTTGGAGAGCTCTGGTTAAACTCATTGCCATGGTTGATGGGTGACCAGTTTGATGCCGTAATGAACTATCCATTTACAAGAAACTGCCTTCATTACTTTGTATACCAAAGAATTTCTACAAAACAGCTAAGAGAGTCTATAACCAAGCTGCAGATGGATCATATGCAGCAGGTTAATGAGGTAATGTTTAATCTTCTGGACAGCCATGATACTCCAAGGTTTCTGACGCTTGCAGAAGGTGATAAGAGCAAGCTGAAGCTGGCTGCTGCTTTTCAATTTACCTTTAGCGGAGCCCCCTGCATATACTATGGAACTGAAATAGGCATGGAAGGTGCAGGAGATCCTGACTGCAGAAGAACAATGCAGTGGGATGAGCAAAGCTGGGATAAGGAATTACGCAGCTATTACAAAAAACTCATATCCCTGCGTAAGAAACATAATGCTCTAAGAAGAGGAAGCTTACAATGGATTGACTGCAAGGACGATGTATTAGCGTATATTAGAGAAACACCAGAAGAAAAAATATTTGTATTTATAAATAATAATGACACAGACAGCATACAAATAGTAAATATAGAATGTGATACAGTAGTTGATATACTAAATGAAGAAGTGCTGAACACGAAAAACGGAGAACTTACATTTAATATAGGTAAAAAATCCGCTAGAATTTTTAATTTATTAAGCAAATAATATCTTATGTAGACACTAATCGGAAAAACATAAACTTCTTGACAAAAAAATTAGTAAAGGATATAATTTTAATATGCAAACGATTGCATAAATGTTTAATTGTCTTACAAATTCATATTTTTATGTAAAGGGGAGGAGTTATTGTGAAGAAGATTCTTAGTCTAGTTTTAGCAGCAATTCTTATCATTTCTCTAGTAGGATGCGGAGCTAAAACAGAAGAACCAACCGTTGAAAACACTGTAACAGAAACACCAACAGAAGGAATAAAGCCTGAAGACGGCGCGAAACTGATTGTTTGGGAAAGCGCAGGACCAGAAGGTGATTGGGTTAAATTCGTAGGCGAAAAGTTTAAAGAGAAATATGGCGTTGAAGTTGTATATGAGGAAGTAGGACATACTGATTCATTAAAGAAGCTTACAACAGACGGACCTGCTGGAGTAGGTGCTGATGTATTTGCTGCACCACACGATAAGTTAGGCGAGCTTGTAGCTACAGGTTTGGCAAGACCTAATGATATCTCAGCAGCAAGAGTTCAAAGCGATTTCATGAAGGCTGCGGCAGACGGCGTTAGCTTAGAAGGCGTAGTATATGGCTATCCAACAGGAATAGAAACATATGCATTATTCTATAATAAGGATCTTGTTGCAAATGCACCAGCTACATACCAAGAAGTAATTGATTTTGCAAAAGGATATAACAAACCAACAGAAAATAAATTTGCTTTAATGTGGGATATCGGAAATGCATACTTCACACACAGCTTTATAGCTGGTGAAGGCGGATACGTGTTTGGTCAAGGCGGAACTGACAAAGAGGACGTAGGACTAAACACTAAAGAAGCTGTTGAAGGTGCTAAATTCATGGTATCTTTAAAAGAAATATTACCATTAAATTCAGCTGACTCCAACTATCAAATCATGGATGGATTATTTGCTGAAGGTAAAGCAGCTATGATCATAAACGGACCTTGGGCAGTTAAAGGTTATATGGATGCAGGACTTAACTTTGGTATAGCTCCGCTTCCAAAACTTCCTAGCGGCAAAAACCCAGCAAGTTTCTCAGGTATCAGATCATTATTTGTAAGTGCTTATACTAAATATCCAAATGCAGCTAAATTATTTGCTGAATTTGCTACTTCCGATGAAATGATGCTTAAGAGATTCGAATTAACAAAACAAATTCCACCAATAAAGGCATTAATGGATAATGATACAATTAAGAGTGATGCAACAGTTGCACCATTCCTAGCTCAAGCTCAATTTGCAGTACCAATGCCATCAATCCCAGAAATGGGTACAGTTTGGGATCCATATGGAGCAGCGTTAGGATTCATGTGGAATGAAGGAACAAATCCTCAAGAAGCTTTAGATAAGGCTGTAGAAACAATTAAAGAAGCGATTGCAACTCAATAATATATTACAATTATTTATAATAGTATATTAATATACAAGAAAGTTTAGTCATTTACTGTAAAGTAGGTGACTAAACTCTTATCTAAGACTTTTTTTTATAAGAACTGCATATGAATAAATCACACTAAGTAAGCTATGTTATGGAAAGCTGAGAATAATTTCAAATATATTCTTGTGCTAAAGAGGTGAATACCCTCCAGCTAAAATGTTTGAAATCTATGCAGGGGGTTAAACTATGTAAATCATAATATGCTTTTTAAAAAGCTCACAGCTTTTGGGAAGCTATACTTTAAATATATAAATTGTAAAAAAACCAAAGTCTTTTAACTATAAAGAGAAACAACTTCAAAATTAAAACTTTCCAGTTGGTTATCTATAAAATAGTTTAAACTTTAGAATATTTTAATTTGACTAAGTTTAAATGATAAAGGAGTGGCATGATTGAATAGAGGGAAAAAGTCTGCCTTATTATCTACTTTGTTTATGGGGCTAGGGCAATTATATAACAAGGAATACATCAAGGGTGCTTTCTTTGCGGTTATCGAGGCTATGCTTCTGATATTTTCTATCCCTTATTTTAAGAAGGCGCTATGGGGGATAATTACTTTAGGTGAAAAGCCTTTGTATTATGAAAATGGTATTGCCAAGGGAGACCACTCCATTCTGCTATTAATTCAAGGGACTATAGCTGTTATCTTATTAGTACTAATTGCGATTTTATATATTGTAAATATCAGAGATGCAAAAAAAGCAGGGGAATCCAGAGAACGTGGAGAGAAGCCACTAGGCTTCGTGGCATTGATAAAGCATATATGGGATAGATATTTCCATTTTATCATGTTAACTCCTGCAGCGGTATTTTTGCTATTTATTACACTTCTCCCCATACTCGTAACCATAAGCATTGCATTCACTAATTACTCAGGACCTAATAATTTACCTCCGGCAAAACTAGTGGATTGGGTAGGATTACTAAATTTTAAAAACCTGTTTAAACTGAAAATTTGGAATAGTACCTTTATAGGAGTTGCAAAATGGACAGTTATTTGGGCAACATTATCTACAGTAACAACATATTTTGGAGGATTGTTGATAGCATTAATGGTTAATGCTAATGGAATAAAGTTTAAAAAGTTCTGGAGATCCATATTCATAATCCCATATGCAATTCCAGGCTTCTTATCACTTTTGGTGATGAGGCTTATGTTCAGCGGCCCTGGCGCAATAAATGGATTCTTAATAAAGATGGGACTAGAAAAGGTTGCATGGCTGACAGATCCGAATATTGCAAAAACCTCACTTATAATAATCAATATTTGGCTGGGTGCACCGTATTTTATGGTACTAATGGCAGGTATTCTTACTAATATTTCAAAGTCTTTGTATGAAGCAGCAGATATAGACGGAGCTTCCGAGTGGCAAAAGTTCTGGAAAATAACTTTGCCAATGGTATTATTCTCAACAGCTCCATATCTGATACTAACTTTTGCTTATAATTTTAACAGCTTTAACAACATTTATATACTGACAGAAGGAAATCCAGTAAACGCAGCATATAAATATGCAGGGCATACAGATATATTAATTACATGGATTTTTAAACTGACATATGATCAGTACAAGTTCCAAATGGCAGCCTTAATAACAATCATAATATTTGTTGTAATTGCCGCTATATCGGCTTATGGATTTACAAAGACAAAATCCTTTAAAGAGGAGGACATGATACAATGAGTATGAGCGATATGAGCGTAAAGACAACAAAAAAGAAGAAGAGATTTAGCCTAAGAAAGTTTATAGGTAAGTTTCTAATATATACTTTGCTTATAATACAGTGTATTATAGTAATTGTTCCAGTAGTTTGGATTATTGGTTCTTCACTGAATCCGGGCAATAGCTTATACGGTTCAGCAATGTTCCCCAAAAACCCGACCTTTGCACATTACAAAGAGTTGTTTACAAAAACAGATTTCCCGTTATGGTATAGGAATACCTTAAAAATAGCAGCCTTAAATATGGTATTCTGTATAGTCATTATAACTATAACCTCATACGTGTTTTCAAGATTCAGATTTAAGGGGAGAAAACAGGGACTAATGGCTATGCTTATTCTTCAGATGTTTCCTACCTTTTTAGCCATGACAGCGTTGTATGTATTATTGTGGCAGTTAAATCTGCTTGATAATCATTTAGGCTTGGTGCTGGTATATGTAGGCGGTGCTATTCCATATAATGCATGGCTTGTAAAAGGATATTTTGATGGAATACCCAGAAGCTTGGATGAAGCAGCCAGAATAGACGGGGCTTCTAATCTGACTATATTCAGAAAAATTACACTGCCATTGGCAAAACCGATTATTACATTTGTTGCCCTGACTTCCTTTACAGCACCTTGGATGGACTTTCTACTGCCAAGGCTGTTAATACGAAGTGCTGATAAAAAGACACTTGCAGTTGGTCTTTTTGAGTGGGTAACAGGTCAGCAAAATACAAAGTTTACATTGTTTGCAGCTGGAGCTATACTGGTTGCTATCCCCATCGTATTGCTTTTTGCATATCTGCAAAAAAATATCGTAGAAGGACTATCCTCAGGAGCATCAAAGGGATAATTAATATTATGGGATTGTAGAGCTTTAAAGTGAGTGAAGCAATCCCATAACTTGTTTCTCACAAAGAGATTAGCAACTCTTAACGAAAAGTATTTTGTGATAATATATCGAAAGACACACTAATTAATAGGAAGTGAAACATTTATGCAGGTTACAATAAAAGACGTCGCAAAATTAGCTAAGGTAGCTCCCTCTACGGTTTCTAGGGTCATTGCCGACAGCCCAAAAATAAGTGATGCGACTAAGGAAAAGGTCTATAAGGCAATGAAGGACTTAAGTTATCAACCTAATGCTATTGCGAGAAGCCTTGCAAATAAATCTACCAAGACTTTAGGCTTGATACTCCCAAGTACGGACGAAAATTTGTTTAATAATCCCTTTTTTATACAGGCAATGAAGGGTATTAGTGTATATACCCAGAAGAAGGATTATTATATAATGTATACGCATAGTAATAATGAGGAAAATGCATTAAATATTATGAAAAATTACATACACAGCAAATGGGTGGATGGAATTATTCTATTAACAGCCTCGGAAAATGATAAATGTATTGATTATCTCAAGGAGGTAAATCATCCTTTTGTTGTAATAGGACGTCCAGAAAATGCACAGAACACTCTTTGGGTAGACAATGATAACTTTCAGGCAATGTATAGTGTTGTCAATCATCTAATTAAAAAAGGGCATACAGACATAAGCTTTATCGGAGGACCCCATCACTTTAACGTTACTAAGGATAGATTAGACGGCTATAAAAGAGCATTAGAAATGCATGGTATAGTAATCGACGAAAGGATGATACTTGAAGCGAAAGACTTCTCAGAGCCTTGCGGCTACGAGGCGATGCAGGATTTGCTAGCTCTCAAAATTCCAACAGCGGTCGTTACAACAGATGATTTGATAGCCTTTGGTGCATTAAGGGCAATCAAGGAGCTGACAGACAAGAAAATAAGTGTCGTAGGCTTCAATAATACGCCTCTTGCCGACTATCAAACACCTCCACTATCATCTGTGGATATTAATGCCGAAAAACTGGGGTACTATGCAGCCAAGCTGCTAGTGAATAAACTGGAGAATGTTGAAAATATATTAAATCATTACATTGTTGAAACAAAGCTAATAGAAAGAGAATCAACGAAATGAACCCAACACACAAGTAGGGTTCATTTTTTTAAGAGAAGTATAATAAAAGTTCATATATTGGAAATTAATAGTGTATATATGCTTCCAAAGACTATGAGAATATATAGGCACTCATTAAGGACAGCTATAGGTTTTTAGCTTAAAACTTAAATTA
>CALGKJ010000239.1 GCA_937930535.1 uncultured Clostridia bacterium | reverse complement strand
AGGTTTGTATTATTATAAAGGCTGATGTGATTATCCCTTTGTCGTAAAATGTCAACCAGTTCTCCTTGTATTCTATCACTTGTGATGTTAGAAAAGTGTTATAAGTGATAGAAACTGATACAAGGAGTGACATTATGAAATTGTATGAAAGTGAAACTGTTGAATTAAAGGAAATTTATACGCCGGATTTAAAAAAGAATATGTGGCATTTGCAAATACAAATGGTAGAAGTTGGTCATTGAAGGCAGCTATGCTGGGAGCATCTCAACCAAGAAATGAAAAGCTTGCAAGCTTATTTTATAGAATGAAGCTGATTAAGGCATACGGCACAGGTATTAGCAAGATAATCAGTTGCTATAAAGGTTTACCAGTGCAACCCAAGTTTGAAAATGTGGAAGGTGCATTTAGAGTGGTTTTACCTAACACCCATGCACAAGAGCTAAGCGTAGAAAATGAAAAGTATTTACCCATACTCAGATTATTTGAAAAGCAAAAGGAAATCACCCGTAGTGATGTTGAAAAAGCCCTCGGGGTTGGAACAACTCATGCAATTAATATACTCAAAGCAATGATGGGTTTACTAAGCTTTTTCATCTTATACCCCCCTAGTTAATTTTCGTATCTTTATTGCAATATAAGAGATGCATCCATCCAAACCATTTTGATATCCGATACTATTTGTTGCATCTTTAAGCTCTATTATAATGTCCATAAGCTCATATAAGCAAGATATATCGTTTAATTTTCTTGCAAAGGACTTTATATCACGTAAAATATATAGCTTACACAAAATATAAACATGTTAATATAACTATACTAATACATTCATGTTATAGTATTTTGTGGAAGGTGGTACAATAGGATTTCCAGAGTGTATACCATGTAAATTATAGATAACCAACTCTAAAACTCAAAACACTTTGAAATTAAATTAATAATTTGGATTTTGGTCGACTTTATTTTCATATAAGTATTGAGAATTATGGAAAATTGTGTTATATTTTGTATTGGATGTAATATGTTAATTTTGGATAAATTTCAAAAAATCTAACAAATTTTATTTGGGGGTATGAAAATGATGAGATTAACAAATGTAAAAAAGGCTTTGGTTTCAGTACTATTGTTGTGTTTGTTTTTTAGCAGTGTTCAAGTACATGTCAATGCTGACATTGGTCATTGGACGGCCAAGGTACAAATGCCTACCGCAAGATATGGCTTAGGTGTGGTAGCTGTAGATGGAAAAATTTATAGTATAGGCGGCTACATAAATAATGCATATAGTGACGTAAATGAAGAATATAATCCCATAGCAAACGAGTGGAAAACAAGGACAAATATGCCTACAGCGAGACGTTTTTTGGGAGTCGAAGAAGTAAACAGCAGAATATATGCAATTGGCGGTTATACGGCAACTGGCAGAACAAATGCAGTAGAAGAATACGATCCAGTAACAAATCTGTGGACCATTAAGAAAGGTATGACAATAGCCAGACATTTTTTAGGTGTGACAAAATTAAATAATAGGATATATGCAATCGGTGGAAATACTGCTACTGGTGCAAGCAATATAGTTGAAGAGTATGACCCAGTAGCTAATGAGTGGAAAACAAAAACAAGTATGCCGACTGCAAGATACGGCTTAGGAGTAATTGCGGCAAATAACAGGATATATGCAATCGGTGGATATACAGATGATGGCAGAACTAATCTAGTTGAGGAATATAATCCAGTGACAGACAAGTGGACAAAAAAAACAGGTATGCCAACTGACAGATATGGGTTTGGAGTTGCAGAGGTAAACAATAAAATATATGTAATAGGCGGAAGTACAAATAGCGGCAGTACAAGCATAGTAGAAATGTATGACCCTGTAACAGATCAATGGGAAACAATGATGCCATTGCCAACAGGCAGGTATTTTCTAGGTGCTGCTGAACTAAATAATAAAATATATGCAATCGGCGGATTTTCTTCAATATCTGGATACCAAAAGTCAAATGAAGAATACTACTCTCCACAACCTCAAGATATTACTATAGATATAGAAGCAAGTGATTATAAGGTAGACTTTGATACACAATTTGAAGTATACGCTAGAATGGAGGGAGCTACTAATATATACGGAGCAGATATACAAATAGAATACGATACAAATCTATTTGAGCTTACAAATGTTCAATCAATGAATCCAAATATATTTAGTATATACCTAAGCGGTGAGCAAATCCTAGGTCAAAGAAGATATTTAATAGCAAGTAAAGGTATAAATAATGCTATTAACGGAACAACTCAATTATTGAAGCTTACATTTAGAGTAAAAGCTCTAAGGGGCTGGGGTGATATATCCGTATCCTCTGGAGTTGTATCAGACGGCGAAGGAATAGAAATAATTCCAGTATGTAAAGGAAAAACCTTTGTAATAGATAATTATGCTAGAGATGTTAATAAGGATGGAAGATTTACTGTAGCTGACTTAGCCATAACCGCAAAGCTATATAATACTATGCAAGAAGAGTGGGGTACATATTATCCAGATGTAAACAAAAGCGGTGTTATTGAAGAACTGGATTTGGCATCTGTAGTAGATTCAATACTCAATAAAGCTGCTTTTGTAGGAGTAAGTACTGCTATTACAGCTACAACAATTCCTGATAATCCAAGCCAACCAACAGGTGATGGTGGATTTATTTATCGAGATGTACCATATATAGTTAGTGTAAAAAGACAAAATGATACAACTATATCTATAAAGCTGAATAAGGATTGTTTAAACATAGATAGTGATTATAACGGCGGCTTTAGTATTTGTGAAATTGGTAACGAGGAAAAAACATATAAAGTTCTTTCCACTGCTCAAGGTGCAAGTGCAAGTGAAATAATTTTAGATATTGAAGATATGAGTGCATCTGCAAATGCAGGTATCACTATTAAATATTCAAAGGGAAATATAGAAGATTTAATAGGCAATGCTTTTACTATTGATGTTAATGGTAATAGTATATCAGCATGGGATTTTACTACTTCTGAAGAATAGATGCAAGACACGACAGTTAGACAGTTACTGAGATAGAAATACCCTTCTGATAGTATGAAAACGTGTATACTATCAGGGGGGATTTTTTTTATGGGAAGACCGTTGAGCGAAGAAAAGGTTTTTGTTTTATTAAATATTGGAATATGATCCTCGATTCAAGTATAATTTAATAAGATGCGACAAATAAATTTGTTTAAATTTTCATAAGGAGTGGTATACATATGAAATTTATAGATATGGAAAACTGGAATAGGAAGAAACACTTTAACTATTTTAAACAGCTTGATTATCCGCAGTTTAGTGTCTGTGGAAATATTGATATTACAGCATTTTTAAAATTTATTAAGGAAAAGAAAGAACCATTTTTTATATCAATGCTCTATACTGCTGTAAAAACCGCAAACAGCATAAAGGAATTCCGCTATAGAATAAGAGAAGACAAGGTAGTTGAGCATGAGACTGTGAGTCCTTCCTTTACCATAATGACAGATGATGAGGTTTTCAGCTTTTGTACAGCGGAGTTTATAGATGGATTTGAAGCTTTTAAAGCTGACACCTCAAGTATAATAGAAAAAAATAAGAAAAGTGCCCTATTGGAGGACGATCCTAATAGGGATGATTTATTATACATTACAAGTATTCCATGGGTATCCTTTACCAATATAACTCACCCGATACATATGAACCCTGTAGACAGCGTTCCTAGAATCGCTTGGGGTAAATATTTTGAAGAGAATGGAAGGA
The DNA here is from genome assembly GCA_937930535.1 of uncultured Clostridia bacterium. Taxonomy (GTDB): domain Bacteria; phylum Bacillota; class Clostridia; order Lutisporales; family Lutisporaceae; genus CALGKJ01. The sequence goes on along the minus strand of CALGKJ010000239.1, from coordinate 23,707 downwards.
TAAAGCTGCCCTTATCCGTTCAGGCACATCATGCTTTGATTGACGGAGCTCATATTGGTCAATACTTTAACGCTATTCAAGAGGTTTTGGATAATCCTCAGAATTATTTATAATATATTGAAAATCATACATGAAGGGAAGTTTTGTTTTGTATAAAGATAGAGATTATAAAATGCTGGTAATGGATATGGACTATACGCTATTAAGCAAAGAAAAAACCGTATCACAGCGTAATAAGGAAGCAATAAAAAAAGCAAAGGATAAGGGCGTAATAGTTGCAGTTGCAACAGGCAGACTGTATACCTCGGCAATTTATTATGCCAAGCTTTTAGAAATAGAAACTCCGGTAATTGCAAGCAATGGAGCAATAATCCGTGAGCACCATACAAATAGAACCCTATATCAGAACTTACTGACACATGATGCCGCCTTAAGAATGATTCAGCTTTGCAAGGAAGCGGGCTTGTATTGTCATATATACACCGCTGATACAATATATACAGAAAAGCTTATAAACATTTCCTACAGGTATTCAGAATGGAATAATGCTCTTATGGAGCAGGACAGAATAAATATTCAGGTTGTGCCTAAGCTGGAGGAGCTTATAAGAATGGAGGAAGGAAATATTTTAAAAGCAGTAGTCATGGATGATGATAAGGACAAAATCAAATTTGTAAGAAATGAAATACTCAAAACAAATATTGTAAGCGTCAGCCAGTCCTTAAAGGATAATATAGAGGTTATGAACAAAGGTGTTTCAAAAGGAAATGCTGTAAAAATGCTGGCAGAAATATATGGCATAAATAGAGAAGAAATAATAGCAATAGGTGACAATGAAAACGATATCAGCATGATAGAGTATGCAGGCTTGGGCATAGCTATGGAAAATGGAGTAGAGGAAGCAAAGGCAGCAGCTAAGTATATAACAGCACACCACGATAAGGATGGGGTAGCCGAGGCGATTGAGAGATTTATTATATAATCAAGCGGAAACTGCAAGAATATTCAATTTACATATACGTTATATTATGTTAACATATTATTAAGCGGTTTTATATCTTAATGTACTTTTTTCAAGGGTAAATGACGTTTTGTAATTTAGCAAAATTTGTATAATTGCATGTAGGAATATGAATATAAAGGTTAGGAAGATGTCTATGAGAAAGGTACTTGTTATCATATTAATTTTACTATTGCCCTCAGCATTAATCTACCCATATATGATCAGACCTTTGAGCCTAAGAGCATACAAGCCAAAGAAAGTACTGGCAGTAAATAACAGCAGCAGTAGCCGCAGCAGTGCCGCTGCATCACGGGGCGGAATGTTAAGAACCTCTGAAGCAGTGAAAAAAGCTGATGCAAACAGTAATATTATAAAAGCAATGACTTACAATATTCACAGAGGAATAAATAAGAGCGGAAAGCTTAATCTTGAGGATATATCTGATCTTATTATGGCCTCCGAGGCAGATATTATTGCTTTGCAAGAGGTAGAAAGACATTCTATAAGAACAAGATTTAAGGATCAAATAGAAATCTTATCAAAAAATCTCTCTATGCACTATGCATATGGAAAAAGTATAAACATACTGAATGGACAATATGGAAATGCAATTTTGAGCCGATATCCAATTGAAGAATATAAGGTTTTTGAGCTGCCTTACGAAAAGGAGCGCAGGACACTTATAAGAGCATTAATAAATGTAAATGGTTATAAGCTTTATGCTTACAGCACCCATCTAGGACTAAATGCATCTGAACGAGAGCGTCAATTTGAAGCTATAAAAAGAATTATTGAGGACTCGGAATTTGACCATATATTAATGGGCGATTTCAATTCCAGTGCGGACAAGCTTACTTCAATATATGATATTTTAACAGACACAGCCAAAAACCCAGAGGAAGCTGAAGTATATACCTTTGAAAGCGAAAAGTACAGTGAAAGGATAGATTATATTTTTTTATCCTCAAATTTATTACCTTTAAGCTATCGTGTAATTAAGTCAGATGCATCAGATCATTATCCTGTAATTGCTGAAATTCAGGCAAATTAATATAATTAAGAGACTTCATTTTTGAGGTCTTTTTATTTTTTTGGCAATACTATTAAATGCTTAACAAGATTTATAAAGAAAGGAGCAATAATATGCCTTTTGAACCAAAAAGAATATTATTTGAACAGGATGCACTGAAATATCCCCTTGGCAAAGAGCTTTTCGATAAATTCAAAACCCAACAATTAGAGTTTGGAATATTAAAGTCTCACAACAGAGTGACAGAGATACCCGGAAAAACTCCTTCCCAAGCATACTATGAAGGAAAAAATACCATGGTTGTAGGTGTAAAAAAAACGTTAAAGTTTGAAAGCTGCAAGCCCTCGGCACATTACCAGCTTCCCCTTGTAACAGGCTGCACAGGAATGTGTACCTACTGCTATCTAAATACACAGCTTGGAAAAAAGCCTTATGTCAGAGTCTATGTAAATGTTGATGAAATTTTAAACAAGGCTATGGAATATACCAAGGAAAGAGAGCCGGAAATAACATTTTTTGAGGGAGCGGCTACCTCAGACCCAATACCAGTGGAGCCATATACAGGCTCACTAAAAAAGACCATAGAGCTTTTTAGCAATCATGCTTATGCAAGATTTCGTTTTGTAACTAAATTTACTGACGTAGACGGTATATTGGATGCAAAGCATAACGGACATACAACAGTTCGCTTTAGTATAAATGCAGCGGAGGTTATACGTAAATATGAGCATAAAACACCAAGACTGGATGAGCGTGTTGAAGCGGCAAGAAAAATTGCAGACAGCGGATACCCCTTGGGCTTTATTATAGCTCCAGTAATACTGCAAGCTGGATGGAAGGAACAGTACGCAGATGTGCTGGAAGAGCTGAAAAATAAGCTTAAGGAGCACAAAAATGATAAGATTCACTTTGAGGTAATATCCCATAGATTTACAAAAAGGGCAAAGGAAAACATTAACAGTATCTTTCCCGAAAATGACCTGCCAATGGATGAAGAAAAAAGAAAATTCAAGTATGGTCAGTTTGGATATGGAAAGTATGTTTATGACAAGGAAGAGCTGTCTGATATGGAGGACTTTTTTCGAAACAGGCTGAAGGATATCTTCCCGGAATGTGAGATTGACTATGTAATATAGTTATAAAATCTGCTATGGTATAATATAATATGTTCGTCAGCACAAAGCTTGCTTTAATATAAAATATATTATACCTCAAGCTTTTTTTATGTATGAAGAAGCAATTGCAATATTTATACAATGCATTATAAGGAGTAATGGAGAGGAGAATTTTTATGGAGAAGGTTTATATAGCCAGATGCGAGAGTTATGAATATGAGCTGGTAAAAGAGGCTGTTTTTGAATGTATGGACAACTTCCCCGGCTTAAAGGAAAAGCTTATAAAAGGCTCAAAAGTCTTGGTAAAAGCTAACCTGTTAATGCGAAAAAGTCCAGAGGAAGCGGCTACTACTCATCCGGCAGTAGTGGAGGCTATAGTAAATTACATACAAAAAAACGGCTGTACAGCAATAATAGGCGATAGTCCCGGTGGACCCTATACTGAAAGAGCATTAAAAGCTATCTACAAAGCTACAGGAATGGAAGCTGTAGCAGAACGGACAGGCTGCCAGCTTAATTATGATACTGCTTCTATAGATGTTTGGGATGAAAGCTCCAAGCTTTTAAAGGCAATGAAAATAATTAAAATAGCAAAGGAAGTAGATTTAATAATATCAGCAGCAAAGCTGAAAACTCATGGGATGATGACCTACACTGGTGCTGTCAAAAATCTATTTGGAGTTATACCAGGGCTGATAAAGGCAGAATACCATTTTAAGATGAATAACATAGACAATTTTGCAGAGCATCTAATTGATATCTGTGAACATATAAAGCCAGCATTTTCAATTATTGACGCCGTAGAATGTATGGAAGGAAACGGACCTTCTGCTGGAGATATCAGAAAGCTTGGGCTGATACTATCCTCGGAAAACCCTTACGCTTTGGATACCGCTGCGGCTTATATAGCAGGTATAAAGTCATTGAGCATACCAACTATCAGGACTGCCTCAGCTCGTGGGATTTTCAGCGGAGATATAAAGGAGCTGCAAATTGACGGAGTGAAACTAGAAGCCATAAAAGCAAAGCCCTTTAAGCTGCCCGACTCTGTTATAAGTATTAACTTTGTGGGCAACAGAGTGCCTAAGTTTATGGAGAAGGTGATTAACGGTGTGTTCAGACCATCCCCAATATTTGACTTAGAAAAATGTGTTTCCTGCGGTGACTGCAAAAGAAGCTGCCCTCCCGATGTTATTGATATGAGCGGGGGAAAACCTGAAGCAGACTTATCAAAATGTATAAGGTGTTTTTGCTGCCATGAGCTCTGTCCTAAAAAAGCTATAAGTATTAAAAAGCATTGGCTGTATGAACGTTTATTTAAGTAACAAAAAATTATGGACATATAACAACATATTTTTTCGATTTGTAAATTGTTTTAATAGAAAAAATATGTTACAATTCTATTACATGCTTGTATGCTTTATAAAAGCATACAAGTAAAAATAGAATGTGGGGGTATGTTAATGAAACTCAGATTCAAAAACCTTAGTCTACTGCTTGCTTTAGTGATGGTATTATCACTATTTGCGCCATTTGCAGTATTAGCAGCAGAAACTAATTCAAAGACAGTTACTATCTTAGCAACAAGCGACATCCACGGTAGAATTTTCCCTTATGAATATGCAATCGATGCATATGATGATGATGCTGGTTTAGCATTGATTCAAACACTCGTTAAGAAAGAAAAAGAAACCGCTCCTAACGCTATATTACTTGATAATGGAGACACGCTGCAGGACAACATGGCAGAAATTTTCAACAATGAACCAGTTCATCCTGTTATGCAGGCTCTAAACTACATGAAATATGATGCATGGACATTGGGTAACCACGAGTTCAACTTCGGTCTGGATTTCCTTGAAAGAAATATTAAAGCTTTTAGCGGTGCAGCTCTTTCTGCAAACACATACAAGGAAGACGGAACAAGATATGTTAATGGTTACACAATCATCGAAAGAGACGGCGTAAGAGTTGCAGTTGTTGGTATAACTCCACCGCACATTCCAAGATGGGAAGCTGCAAATCCTGACAACTTCAAGGGCTTGACTTTTACTGATCCAGTAGAAGAAGCTAAAAAAGCTGTTAAAGAGCTTGAAGGCAAATACGATGTACTAATCGGTTTAGTGCATATGGGAGATACAGCAGAGTATAGTGAAACTGACGGTTCATTGGCAATTGCTGAAGCATGCCCAGAGTTTACAGCAATAATCTGCGGACATAAGCATTCATTATTTGACAACATAGTTTCAAGCACAGGCGTAAAGTTAATCGAGCCAGGCAGATGGGGCGCAGCACTTGCGAAAATAGAAGTAAAGGTTGAAAAGTCAGGAAATGCATGGCAGGTTAAAGACGTTACTACAAAGAACATCTCCACTAAAGGAGTACAACCTGATAAGGAATTATCAGAGAAATTCCAATTTGTACATGATACTTCACTAGCTGAGGCTAACAGAGTTGTAGGTCAGGTTACAGGCAACTTTATAGACAAGGTTGACTTTATTACTGGCAACGCACAAGTAACAACTATGCCTACATCACAGCTAAAAGACAATGCAGTTATAGACTTGATAAATGAAGTTCAGCAGTTCTACACAGATGCAGAGATTTCAACAGCAGCATTGTTTAAGAATGATTCCAACCTTTTAGCTGGACCATTTAAAAAGAAAGACGTTGCATTCATATATATGTATGATAATACATTAATGGGTGTAAATATTACTGGTAAGAACCTTAAAGCATATATGGAATGGTCAGCCTCATATTACAATACATACAATGAAGGCGACTTAACAGTAAGCTTTAATCCAAACGTAAGAGGCTACAACTATGATATGCTGTCTGGCGTTGAATACAAGATAGATATAACAAAGCCAGAAGGAAGCAGAATAGTTGACTTAACATTAAACGGTCAGCCAATAGATGATAACAGAGTTTACAAAATGGCAGTTAACAACTATCGTTTTGGAACACTAATTTCAAACGGCTGGGCAGCAAATGAAGACAAATACTTTGATTCATATGCAGAATACGGTGATGCAGGTCGTGTTAGAGATCTTATAGTTAAGTATGTTCAAGAGCAAAAAGACGGAAAGGTTGCTCCAACAGTTGATAACAACTGGAAAATAATCGGAGCAGATCTTAACCATCCACATTTGAAATCAGTTAAGCTTCTTATAGAGGCAGGACTTCTTAAAGTACCAACCTCAGAAGATGGAAGAACACCAAACGTAAAATCACTTAACCTAAATGACCTTGTAGAACAAGGGTTACTTTCAGAGCCATATATCGTTCAAAAAGGCGATTTAATATGGAAAGTAGCTAAACAGCTTAATGTAACATGGAAAGAACTTGCTGAGTACAATAATATACCTAAGCCATATGTATTATTACCAGGCAAGGCGATATATGCACCACTTAAAGTAATCAGTGTTTTATCAACAAATGATATTCATGGAAATATTGAAGGCGGAGCAGAAGCAGGAGCAGCTAAGCTTGCTGCATATATGGAATACTATAAAAGCATGAATCCTCTAGGAACACTAATACTAGATGCTGGTGACGCATTCCAAGGTACTCCAGTATCAAATATACACAGAGGAAAACCATTAGTAGAAATGATGAACTATATAGGCTATGAAGCAATGGCAGTAGGAAATCACGAATTCGACTGGGGTATTGAAGCTGCACTTGACTCATTAAAGCTTGGTAAATTCCCATTGTTAGCAGCTAACATCTATGAAGATGGAAAGCCTGTTAAATGGGCTAAGCCATATACAATAATTGAAAAGAACGGCGTAAAAGTTGGAGTTATAGGTCTTTCAACTCCAGAAACATCTATAACAGCTCATTCAAAATATGTTGGCAAGTATGAATTCAAAGATCCTGTTGAAATAGCAAATGCATTAATACCTGAAGTAAAGAAAGCAGGAGCACAAATAATAGTTCTTCTTGGACATATACCAGGAGAACAAGACAGCAAAACAAAAGAAATCAAAGGAGCACTTGCTGACCTTGCAAAAGGTGTTACTGGTGCAAATGTAGTAATCGGCGGACACAGCCATATGAACGTGGCAGGAATACTAAACAATGCAGCAGTTATAGAAGCAAACAAAAACGGAAGAAACATCGGTCAAGCAACAGTTATTTGGGATTGCATGAATGGTAAGGTTGTAGGCGTAACTGCTTCAAACATCGATGTAAGAGGCGGAAAACTTAATGTTAAGCCTGTAGATGCAGTTGAAGCTATAGTTAACAAGTATAACGATGACCTTAAACCGATATTTGACGTGGTAATCGGCGAGACTACTACTGATATAGTAAGAGACTACAACAACGAATCTGCAATGGGTAACTGGGTAACTGACATTATGAGAGAAGCAGCAGGAGTACAAATAGCAGTAACAAATGCAGGCGGACTAAGAGAAGACATAAAAGCAGGCGATATAACAGTTGGAGACATATTCAAGGTAATGCCTTTTGATAACGTAATAGTTACAGGCGAAATAACAGGAGCTCAATTAAAGGCTACTTTAGAGCAAAGCGTTACTCTCTTTAAAGGAATGCTTCAAATTTCAGGCATCAGCTTCACATATGATTCAACAAAGCCAGAAGGACAAAGAGTAATATCTATGACGCTTGCTGATGGAACAGCTATAGAAATGGACGAAACATATACCATATGCACAAATGACTTCCTAGCACCAGGCGGAGACGGTTTTGTAACTTTAAAGGAAGTTAAATGGACAGACACATATGAGTTAATCAGAGATGCTATGATTGAAATCATAAAGGATAAAAAGGTAATAACACCAGAAGTTGACGGAAGAATAGTTGACGAAAGCAAAAAAGTTAGTTTTGTAGCTGCAAAAATAGCTGCATAATTAATGATTTAATAAAAAAATCACTGATAATAATTTATCAGTGATTTTTTTATTAAATTTATGTAAATAATTAAATATTTGCAGGATAATCTATAACTATTGTAGAATATAAAATCTAATTGTCAAGAGATTGGGGGCAACATATATGGATGTTAAATATATAAATCCGTTTGTAAATGTTTCGATTAATCTAATAAAGCAGTTATGCAATGTAGATGTAAATAGAGGGAAAATATATCTCAAAACCTCACCCTTTTTAGCAGAAAATGTTGTTATTATTATAGGTATAGCCGGAGATTTCAGGGGACAGGTTTTCTTCAGTATGAGTGAATTAACTGCATGCAAAATTGCATCAGCCATGATGTTTGGAATGGATGTACCCTCTTTAGATGAAATGTCCAAAAGTGCTATAGCTGAGATGGGGAATATGATACTTGGAAATGTGTCAACTGAATTTTACAATACTGGAACAGTGATTGATATAACTCCTCCTACGATTTTAGTAGGGCAGGATATTAATGTTTCTACCAAGGGAGTTCAGACTGTTTGTGTTCCCCTTGAAATGGGTAATGGCGGTAAGGTAGAGCTGGATATAGCAGTAACAGCCTAAAAGACCAATGAAAAGGCAATTTTGCCGGATATACAATGTCTTGTATGTTTTGGCAGGTTGCTTTTTTAGTTTGTAAAATATTATTTTGATTTGGTTAATTTAAGGCGGAGGAATGGTCATGAGTGAGGAAATTAGACTTGTATCAAGATTCAAAAATAAAGATATGGGTGCATTTGATGAAATATTTACTAGATTTTATAAACCCATATACTATTATGTCTTTAAAATGGTGTATAGTACAGAGACCGCTGAAGATATAGCTCAAGATACCTTTATTAAAGTGTACAAAAATCTTGCAAATATTGATGAACAAATTAAGCTTTCATCTTGGATATATAAGATTGCTCATAATTCGTGTATAGATTATCTACGCAAAAACAAAATTAGTTTTGAGCTGATAGATAATATTAGCTACACTGATAAGGAAGAAAATGAACCAGAGAATAAATACCTAAATAAAGAGTTATACAGCAAAATTAGAGCTGCAATGCTGAAAATAAACAGCAAATATAGAGCGGTACTGATACTCAGAGATTATAATGGTTTATCCTACAAAGAGATTTCAGTTATCCTAGGATGCAGCGAAGCTGCTGTAAAATCACTGATTCATAGAGCACGTCAGGACTTTCAGAAAATTTATAAGGGAGTGGATTAGATGAGCTGTGAAAAATATGATTTATTGATATCCGCTTATATTGATGGAGAGGTAAGCAGTGAAGAAAAAAAAATACTGGAGCAGCACATTAAGGAATGTAAAGAATGTAATATAAAAATGAAAGAATTGCAGGAAATGAGTGGTTTAATTAAGCAGGAGCTAAACTTAATAAAACCTAATAACATAATCAGAAGAAAGGTTTATACCAGACTATATTTAGACTTTTTTATAATGTTTATAATCCTTCTTGTATGCTTTACTATTATTTCAGTAACAGGCGGAATGATACAATTGACCTTTTTATATAGTATGCCTGTACTGCTAAGATATATTTTCTATATTGGAATAGGTTTTATCCTTGTAGGGATACTTTTTTTACTGTATGATATATATGTTAATTTATTAAGCATTTTAAAGAGAAAGTAAAATTATGTAAGGAGAGATGATGCTTTGAGTCTTAATATTGTATTGGTAGAACCAGAAATACCGCAGAATACTGGTAATATTGCAAGAACATGTGCAGCAACTGGATGTAAGCTTCATCTTGTTAGGCCTTTGGGTTTTTCTGTAGATGACAAATACCTAAAAAGAGCCGGGTTGGACTACTGGGATTTGGTTGAGGTTAAATATTATGAAAATTTGCAGGAGTTATTTGACACCTATCCAGATAGAAAGTACTATTATTTAACAACAAAGGGACATAAGAGACACACAGATGCGGTCTACGAGGAGGGCAACTTTTTAGTTTTCGGTAAGGAGACGGCTGGACTGCCTAAACCATTGTTGGAGGCAAATAAGGATTATTGTATTAGAGTACCAATGATAGATGATGCGCGGTCATTAAATTTATCTAATTCTGTCGCTGTAGTGATTTACGAAGCGTTAAGACAGCTGGATTATCCAGATATGCGGTAATATATAAAGTTATCAGGGAGGGAAAACAATGGCAATAAAAATTATGGCAGATACTATGTGTGACGTTCCAAAAAGCTTTGCAGAAAGATACGATATAAAAATTTTACCTCTAACTGTTCATTTTAGTGAAGAAAGCTTCAGAGACGGTATTGATATTACCATGGAGGAGTTCTATAAGAAGCTTAAGGTTGCGGAGCGGCTGCCAACCACCTCTCAGATTTCACCTATGGATTTTTATACTGCCTTTAGTGAGGAGTTATCAAAAAATAATGAAGTAATAGTAATCACAGGTTCATCGGAAATGAGTGGAACCTATAACTCAGCGGTTATAGCCAAAAAACAGATTGAAAGTGACAAAATAAGTATAATTGATTCTCAGGGAATAACCTTGGGAGCGGGAATGCTGGTAATAAAAGCAGCACGTTTACTTGAACAAGGTATGACTATGAAGAATATCGTTGATAATATAGAATCCAGCAAGCATAATATGCTTCATTACTTTATGGTTGATACGCTTAAATATTTACAAAAGGGTGGACGTATCTCGCTTTCAGCAGCAGTATTAGGCTCAATACTGAATATTAAACCTATACTGACTGTAGTAAATGGAAAGCTGGAATTACTGGAAAAAGCACGAGGACTTAAAAAATCAGTAACGACAGTGCTGAACATGATTGAAACCAAAGGTTTAAGCTTGGATAATAAAGTGGTAGCCATCAATCATACCGGTGCGCCAGAGCAGGCAGAAATGCTTAAAGAGATTATTATTAGTCAATATAAGGTTAAAGAGATTATACTGGGAGAAGTAGGAGCGGTAGTTGCAACTCATGCAGGACCTGGAGCCATAGCACTTTATTTTGAAAAATAAATATTAAATAATTGGCAATACTATAAAATATAGCAAAGAAGGTGGCATTTTGAAATCTAAAGTTTATTTTGCAAGCGTACACTCACATTCAAAACAAGTCAGTCTTCACACAAAATTAAAACAATTATTTGATGCAGCAGAGTTTGGACACAAAATTGAGCGGGATGATATTGTAGCAATAAAATTGCATTTTGGCGAAAAGGGTAACACCGCATACGTTAGTCCAACCTTGGTAAGACAGGTAGTAGATAAAGTAAGAGAAAACGGCGGAAAGCCATTTCTGACAGATACAAATACCTTATATAATGGTGCCAGAGCAAATGCCATTGATCACATCGAAACAGCCATTTACAATGGATTTGCATACTCTGTAGTAAATGCACCCATAATAATCGCAGATGGAATATTAAGTAAGAACTCTGTAGAGGTAGAAATAAATAAAAAGCACTTTGAAAAGGTAAAAATAGCAAAGGAAATCGAAAATACCTCAAAAATGATAGTAATTTCACATTTTAAGGGACATGAAATGGCAGGCTTTGGCGGTGCAATAAAGAATCTAGCCATGGGATGTGCTCCAGCCTCAGGGAAGCAGCAGCAGCATTCGGCAGTCAGTCCTCAAGTATCTGAGGCGTGTATTGGCTGCGAAAACTGTACCTCCTACTGTCCGGCACAAGCAATCAGTGTAAGCTCAAGAAAGGCAAGCATAGGAACAGACTGTATAGGCTGCGGTGAGTGTATATCTATATGTCCTGTTAGAGCAATAACACCGCAATGGAAGACTGAGATACCTGTATTCTTGGAGAAAATGACAGAGTATGCTTACGGAGCAGTAAAGGATAAGGGTAATAACGTAGGCTATATAAATATACTGATGAATATTACACCACACTGTGACTGCTACGGCTTCAGTGGTGCTTATATAGTACCCGATATAGGTATACTTGCATCTACAGATCCGGTAGCTATTGATACAGCTTCATATGATCTGGTAAATGCACAAATGGGAAATCACAATAGCAGTTTGACATGTAATCATCACAAGGGAGAAGACAAATTTAAAGGACTGTATACTAATGTGGATGCAAGGATACAGTTAAACTATGGAGAAGAAATAGGCATGGGAACCCAGAGCTATGAGTTAATTAAAATATAGCTATTTACATATATCATACTTTGATATATAGTGATTATAAGAGAACAATGTAGCAAATATAGTAATAAATGCATATAATATCATTGTGTTATGAATAATAACATAAAATTATACTTGAATAGATAAAACAAATAATATATATTAGTAGTATAGGAAAATTTAATAAACTGGATGATGATTTTCGGGAGAAATCTGCATATATTACAAGTTGATTTTTAATAATATATTTATAATATGCAGGGGCCGAAGGAATAAGTTGTTAGATATGCTTAACAGCGAAGCTCTCAGGCAAAAGGACCGGAAATTGGACAGACCTCTGGAAAGCGAATGCACCGAAGGATCAACTCTAAAACATATTGTACTTGTTTTAGAAGAATATCTCAGGTTTAAGACAGAGTTGGAAGCTAAGCTTCTGACTCTATTTTTTTGTCTTCTATATAAAAACAAGGAGAAGTTATGAGAAATAATTTATCAATAATAACTAATAATCCATCAGTTTGGGAAAACTACAAAGAGTCCATGAACGTTGAATTTGTAGAAGGTAAATATATGGATGTGCTTATCAGTGTCAGAAACAAGATACACTTAGGCTATAAGCTTATTACACATCCTCTTATGGGTAGTGTAAAGCCAAATGAGACTCCATACAGAAGCATAATAATTGAAGCTGGCAGCGGCACAGATATGCAGTCCGTTACTGTAATAGAAAGCAGTATTCAAGCATGTGAAAAGTTTCTAAACAACAAGCCTCTTCCAGATTGGAATGAAAAAGTATTAAAAGACTTTCAGTTTGTGGACATAAGATTAATTGAAAGTGCTTTATCAAGTTTATAATAAAGTTGATTATAAGTAGGCAAACATAAACCATAAAGGGAGGATAAAAATGAGCAAGATATATGATGTTGCAATTGTAGGAGGCGGTCCAGCAGGTCTTTCGGCAGGACTTTATGCTTCAAGATCTAAGCTTAGTTCAATTATTATCGAAAAAGGTAAATGGGGCGGTCAAGCTGCTACTACTGAAGAGCTTGAAAACTATCCTGGATCAATTGAGCATCCTACAGGACCTAAATTGATGGATAGAATGAAGGCACAAGCAGAAGCCTTCGGAACAGAATTTGTTAAGGATGAAGTAACAGGCTTTGAACTGTCAGAGGATATTAAACGTATAAGACTAAGCAACGGTGAAATACAGGCAAGAACAATAATTATTGCAACAGGAGCACAGCCAATGCTGCTTGGAGCACCGGGGGAAATGGAGCTAAGAGGAAAAGGCGTATCCTACTGTGCAACCTGTGATGCGGATTTCTTTACAGAACTGGAAGTAGTTGTAGTAGGCGGAGGCGATGCAGCAGTCGAAGAAGCTATATACCTTACAAGGTTTGCTGAAAAAGTAACTATTGTACATAGAAGAGATGAATTCAGAGCAGCAAAATCAATAGTTGCTAAAGCTATGGAAAATGAAAAGATAGATATAATCTGGAATACAGTTGTAGAAGAAATATATGGCGACGGCATTGTTGAGGGTGTAAAGCTTAAAAACGCTCAAACTGGCGAGGTAACTGATTTCAGAACTGATGGTGTATTTGTGTTTGTAGGAACAAAGCCAATAGCTGAATTTGCAAAAGGCGTCGTAGATATGAATGAAAAAGGTTATATACTCGGCGACGAGGAAATGAGAACTTCAGCGGAAGGCGTGTATGTAGCAGGAGATGTAAGAGTTAAATCCTTAAGACAGGTAATCACAGCAGCTGCTGATGGAGCAATTGCAGCAACAACTGCTGAAAGATATATAGAAGAAAAGTTTCATAAATTAAAAAGATAGTCAATCATTAATATGATATTGCATATATTGGTAATCGAAGCAAAAATGTATAAAGAGATTAGCAACCTTTAACGAAAAATATTTTGAGTTTTAGAGTTGATTATCTATAGGTAACTAGATTTGTGCTTGAGTCAAAACTATGGTTAAATCACAAATCTATATATAAACAAAGGAACTTAAGGAGGTGAAAAGTGTGCTAGAACTTAACAAGGATAATTTTGAAGCTGAGGTTTTACAAACAGAAGGAACAGTATTAGTTGATTTCTGGGGAAGCAAATGCGAACCATGTAAGGCATTAATGCCAGATGTAGAGAGATTGGCAGAGCAGTATGGAGATAAAATAAAGATATGCAAGCTAAACACAACTGATAACAGGAGACTTGCCATAAGTCAAAAAGTTTTAGGTTTACCTACATTCATAATTTATAAAAATGGTGAAAGAATAAAAGAGATAAGTGGTGCAGAAAATTGTACACCTGATGCTATTGAAGCACTTATCAAAGAAAACATATAACAATAATTTGAAGTATAAATGAGTGTCCAATAACACAAGGGAGGTGAATCTTTTGCGTCTAGAGCTAGGCAAGATATTCATAAAGGATATACAGTTTGGTGAAGTCACAAAAGTTGAAAATGGAATTCTTTATGTAAATAAAGAAGAATTATTAAATGCTGTTGGTGGCGATCCAAGACTTGTAAAGATTGAATTAGATATAGCTAAACCTGGTGAAGAAACCAGAATTATGCCTGTAAAAGATGTAATAGAGCCAAGAGTAAAGGTTGAAGGACCTGGTGGAATATTCCCCGGAGTAATCAGCAAAGCAGATGTAGTTGGTTCAGGTAAAACAAATGTACTAAAGGGTGCAGCTGTAGTAACTACTGGTAAGATAGTTGGATTCCAGGAAGGTATTATAGATATGAGCGGCCCTGGAGCAGATTATACACCATTCTCCAAAACAAACAACCTTATAATAGTGTGTACACCTGTTGAAAACTTACAGCAGCACGAACATGAGCATGCTGTAAGAATGGTAGGATTAAAAGCTGCTACATACTTAGGAGAAGCAGGAAGAAATATTACTCCTGATGAAGTTTCAGTATACGAAACACTTCCTTTAGTAGAAAGCATAAAAAAATATCCTGATCTTCCAAGAATTGCATATGTATACATGCTGCAAACACAAGGTTTGCTTCATGACACATATGTTTACGGTGTAGATGCAAAGAAGATTGTTCCAACACTTATATATCCTACTGAAGTAATGGATGGTGCAATACTCAGTGGAAACTGTGTATCAGCATGTGACAAAAACCCAACCTTCGTACACTGCAACAACCCAGTAATTGAAGACTTGTATGAAAGACATGGAGTTGATTACAACTTTGTTGGTGTTATAATAACCAACGAAAATGTAACTTTAATGGATAAAGAAAGATCTTCAAACTGGACAGCGAAGCTTGCTGAATACCTAAGCCTTGATGCAGTAATCATATCCGAAGAAGGCTTTGGAAACCCTGATACAGATCTTATGATGAACTGCAAGAAGATTACAGCAAAGGGTATCAAGACAGTACTTATAACTGATGAATATGCTGGAAGAGATGGTGCTTCACAATCTCTTGCTGATGCAGATAAAACTGCTGACGCAGTGGTGACTGGCGGAAATGCAAATGAAGTAATAAGTCTGCCCGCTATGAAGAAGATTATAGGCTATCTGGAGCCTGCTGATATAATAGCAGGAGGCTTTGACGGAAGCTTGAAGCCAGACGGAAGCATAGTTGCAGAGATTCAGGTAATCACTGGTGCAACAAGTGAAGTAGGATTCAATAAATTATCAGCTACACAATACTAATATTTATATATTAAGCTTTGAAAGTTTGGTATCAAACTTCGCTGCTTCCATAATCGATTCAAATATATTATGAAAGGATGTTTATGATGTTACAGGATAAAAAGGTTATCATTATCGGCGACAGAGATGGTATTCCTGCTCCTGCAATAGAAGAGTGCATAAAGACAACTGGTGCTGAAGTAGTATTTGCATCTACAGAGTGCTTTGTCTGAACTGCCGCTGGAGCAATGGATCTGGAAAATCAAAAGAGAGTATTGGATTTATCCGAAAAGCTAGGCAAGGAGAACGTTGTTGTAGTTTTAGGAACTTCCGAGGCTGAATCAGCTGGTCTGACTGCTGAAACAGTTACAGCAGGCGACCCTACTTTTGCAGGTCCTTTGGCAGGAGTCTCGTTGGGACTCAAAGTATATCACATATTTGAACTTAAAGATTCTGTAGACGCAAGTGTTTATGATGAACAGTGCGGAATGATGGAAATGGTACTTGATGTCGATGCTATCAATAGTGAAGTGAAATCAATAAGGGAGCAGTTCTGTCAGTTTAACGACTAGAATTGCAATTAACTGAAGCAAACCCAGAGAGGAGGGAGGCTGCCAACATGATAAAAGTTGTGCATTATATAAATCAGTTCTACGGTGGCATCGGCGGAGAAGAGAAAGCTGATATAAAACCCGAAATACGTGAAGGTGTAGTTGGACCAGGTATGGCTCTTAAAGCCGCTCTTGGAAAAGACGCAGAAATCGTAGCAACTGTTATTTGCGGAGACTCATACTTCAATGAAAATATAGAAACCGCTACAGCAGAAATACTTGACATGATAAAAACATACAGTCCTGACTTGTTTATAGCAGGACCTGCCTTTAATGCAGGCAGATATGGGGTAGCATGTGGTAGTATTTGTAAAGCTGTTAAAGAAAACCTTAACATACCTGTGTTAACGGCAATGTATATTGAAAATCCTGGTGCAGATATGTTTAAGAAGGATATGTTTATAGTAAGCACAGCAAATGCTGCAACAGGAATGAGACAGGCAATACCTGCTGTTGCAAAGCTTGCAATAAAGCTTGCTAATAAAGAAGCTATAGGTAGCCCGGCAGAAGAAGGTTATATACCACAAGGCATCAGAAAGAATCTATTCAGAACAGAAAGAGGCTCAAAGAGAGCAGTTAATATGTTAGTTGCTAAACTTAGAGGCGAAGCTTTTGAAACTGAATATCCAATGCCTGATTTTGACAGGGTAGCACCAAATCAACCAGTTCAAGATATGAGCAAGGCTAAAATAGCTCTTGTTACATCTGGGGGTATAGTACCAAAGGGCAATCCTGACAGAATAGAATCCTCCAGTGCGTCAAAATACGGCAAATACGATATTGAAGGCGTAATGGATTTAACAGAAGCAACCTATGAAACTGCACATGGCGGATACGACCCTGTGTACGCTAATATAGATTCAGACAGAGTTCTTCCTGTAGACGTATTGAGAGACATGGAAAAGGAAGGCTTAATAGGCAAGCTTCATAGATACTTCTACACTACAACTGGTAACGGTACATCTGTTGCAAATTCTAAGAAATTTGCTTCAACCTTTGCACAAGAATTGCTTGCTGACGGAGTTCAGGCAGTAATTCTTACATCAACCTGAGGCACCTGTACTCGTTGCGGTGCAACGATGGTTAAAGAAATTGAGAGAGTTGGAATTCCTGTTGTGCACATATGTACAGTAGTTCCAATATCCTTAACAGTTGGTGCAAATAGAATAGTACCTGCTATAGCTATACCTCATCCACTTGGCAATCCAGCCAAGACAATGGCAGAGGAAAAGCAATTAAGAAGAGAAATAGTGCTTAAGTCACTTAAGGCTCTTGAAACTGAAGTTCACGGTCAAACAGTATTTGATAAATAATTAGCTATAACAAGAAAGCGCACCTGAATATAAGATGCGCTTTCTGTGACGTTTAACATAAAATAAATAATAGTGGAGGTGCGAAATATAATGACATTACCAGTAGTTAAAGGTGCTTCATATATATTAGTTCATACACCAGATATGATAGTGCATTATGGTACTACCTGTGCCTTAGAGCATGAGACTAACCCAAACTCCGAACTGTTGAAAAAAGTTCCTGAGCATATCAGACCCTTTGAGGAGGTTGTAAAGTACGCTCCAAACCAAGCCTACATAGGCAACATCCTGCCAGATGAATTAAGTAATATTCCAAAGCCATGGTATAAAAACCTAATGCAGGATGCTACAGCAGAAGGCAAAATGGGAGAAATAGTAGATCAGGATGAATTCTACCTTACAATTAAGTTAAGTGATGCTTTTGAGCTAGTAATGTTTGAAAAAAGCTATCTGGCCGATATAAAAACAAAGGCTGCTGCAAAGCCAATGTATACAGAAAAAGAGCTTTCTAAGATAAAAGAGGGCTTTGAAATATCAGAAATTGAAGAAAAGGTAGCAGCAGGAGCAGAGCCATTATATTCAAATCATAAGCTTGTTGGATGCGTAAAAGCAGCACACGACAAGGATAAAAACCTTACATCACATATTATTGTAGAAAATCTGGTAGTAAAAGCTTCCGGTGTAATAGCTTTAAAGAACCTTATATATAGAAATAATATTCCAGCAGAATCCATAGAGTATGTTATAGAATGCTCTGAGGAAGCATGTGGCGATATGAACCAAAGAGGCGGAGGAAACTTTGCAAAAGCTATATGCGAAAATGCAGGAGCTCTTAGTGCTACAGGCTCAGATACAAGAGGCTTCTGTGCAGCACCAACACATGCGCTGATAAACGCAGCAGCACTTGTAAAAGCAGGTGTATACAAGAGTGTAGCAATAGTTGCCGGCGGAGCAACTGCAAAGCTGGGAATGAATGCAAGAGACCATGTTGCAAAAGGACTACCAATATTAGAGGACTGCTTAGGCGGATTTGCAGTGCTTGTAACTGAAAACGACGGCGTAAGCCCTGTTTTAAGAACAGACGTAGTGGGCAGACATACAGTAGGAACAGGCTCAGCACCACAGGCAGTTATGGAAGCTCTTATTACAAAGCCTCTTGATGCAGTAGGCTTAAAGATCGGTGACATAGATAAATATTCAGTTGAAATGCAGAATCCTGAAATAACAGAACCAGCAGGTGCCGGAGACGTTCCTCTTGCCAACTATAAAATGATTGCAGCATTAGGTGCAAAGAGAGGCGATATACAGAAAACTGATATGATGAATTTCATTAAAGAACATGGAATGCCGGGCTTTGCTCCTACACAGGGACATATACCTTCAGGTGTGCCATTTGTGGGTGCAGCTAGAGAAATGATTATGGATGATAAAATCCAAAGAGCAATGATAGTTGGTAAGGGAAGCTTATTCCTTGGAAGAATGACAAACCAATTTGACGGCGTTTCAATAGTTATGGAGAAAAATACAGGAAAGCAGGAAAGTGCAGAAGCGGTTTCAAAGGAAGAAATAAAGGGAATGGTAGCAGAAGCTATGAAAGAATTTGCATCCTTCCTACTAGGCGGAAAGTAGGGGGTGAAGCTAATGTCAGATAAAAATATAAAAGCTATGATTGGTCAGGTGTTTAATGAAATTGCCGATGCAATATCAACAGGTGAGTTTGGCAGCAAAGTCAAGGTTGGTTTGACAACACTTGGCAGTGAGCATGGTACTGCTGAACTGATAAGGGGAGCTGAAATGGCTTCTAAAAAATACAGTGACTTTGAAATAGTACTCATAGGTCCTAAGGCAGATACTTCTTTAAGAATAGTAGAAGTTAATAATGAAGAAGAAATGCATAAGAAAATGGATGAAATGCTGAATAGCAAGGAACTGGATGCAGCGGTTACTATGCATTATAATTTTCCTATCGGCGTTTCAACTGTTGGAAGAGTAATTACACCAGGCTTTGGTAAAGAGCTTATTATATCTACTACAACAGGTACTTCTTCAACACACAGAGTAGAAGGAATGGTAAGAAATGCTTTATACGGCATAATAACCGCTAAAGCCATTGGCATAGAAAAGCCTACAGTAGGTATTCTTAACATAGATGGTGCAAGAAAAGTAGAAGGAGCTCTTAAGGAGCTTAAGAATAATGGATATGATATTAATTTTTCTGAATCTGTAAGAGCTGACGGCGGCGTAGTAATGAGAGGTAATGACTTGCTTGCTGCTGCGTCAGATGTAATGGTTATGGATTCACTTACAGGCAACCTTATGATGAAAATTTTCTCCTCCTTCACCACAGGCGGCAGCTACGAAGCTCTAGGCTACGGCTATGGACCAGGTGTAGGTGACAATTATGACAAAATTATATGCATATTATCAAGAGCATCAGGTGCGCCAGTTGTATGCGAGGCATTAAGATATGCTGCAAGCTGTGCAAAAGGCAAGCTTCAAGAGGTTGCAAAAGCAGAATTTGCAAAAGCAAGAAAAGCAGGTCTGGATGAAATACTTAAAGCACTTACTGCGGATGTAAAAAAAGCTGTAGACAAAGATGAATTTAAGATGCCAGACAAAAAGACTGTTACCAAGTCTGTAGCAGGAATAGATATAATGGAGCTTGAAAATGCTGTTATAACTCTAGGTAAAGCAGGCATATACTCAGAAAGCGGCATGGGCTGCACAGGACCTATAGTGCTTGTAGCTGATGAGGATTATATAAAAGCGATAGATATACTGCTTGAGAATAAATATATAACAGAAAGACCTTTGGATTGTAACTGCTAGCACGAAAATTATATATTAGTGTAGTAGTAGAAGAAAATTTAAATTGAAAGACCTTCTGATAAGCGTGAATATTGCTTATTTAGAGGGTTTTTTATTTTATAATCTAATCATTTTAAAAAAGTGAGGATGTATAATCAGTAATAAGAAGGACAAATAAATTACTCTGTTTATTCAATAATTACGATACTTTAAATAATAAATTACAAAAATGTTGATAAATCAAAGGTATGGTAGTATAATGAAAATATTATATGTAAAAATAAGTATAAATGGGTATATTAATGAAAATGCCTATTAAAGGTATACGTATTTAACTCGGGGTATTGATATGAAAAATGAGGATCTAAAAATATTGTTTAAGATATTGTCTTTGTTTAAGGGGTATTATAAGAAAATGTTTTACCTGTTATTTTGCATAATAGCATCAACTATAACAGGTTTTGTAACACCTTTGCTTAATAGACAGTTAATAGACATGGGTTTGCAAGCTAAAGATATAAATAAGGTGATTATATTTGCATCAATTATATTTTTAGTGACATTAATAGGACAAGCGATAGAAATGCTCGGAACGAAATATGAATTATACATTAATAATATGATTCCGTATGATTTGTCAAAAATAGCCTTTAAAAGAATTTTCAAACTGCGTATAGAGTATCTTGTAGATACAAACTACACACAAATAATGAATAGTCTCAATATGGATATAAATAATATTTGCAGGCTCGTAGACAGAAACAGTTTTTTTGTAGTAATGCAGATTTTTAAAATGATTGCAGGAGTTATTGGACTTATTACAATTAGTTGGAAATTAACCATTCTTATAGTTATTATTGCGTTATTCAGATTTTCCATTGTAAGAAAATTAACAAGAAAAAGAAAATACTTGTTTGAAAGTTATATGGATTCCTTAAAGGAGTATTCTTTCTGGTATGGTGATACTCTAGCTGGAATAAAGGAGATAAAGCTTTTAGGCATAGAGACAATTAAAATAGGTGAGTTTATAAAAAGGCAGCGACCAATGATTAAGACCAACATCAAAATGTTGTGGTCTGATAAATTATATAACTTATCAGAAGCGGTACTGCTTCCACTAATAACTTTTATTATATATATATTAGGTACACTGGCGTTGATTAATGGAAATCTTACCCTAGGCGGGTTATTTACCTTTATTACATATAGCATGTATGTTACGGGTCCTATATCATCCATATTAGGATTAGGCTATAATCTTTCAGGCATTATACCATCAGCCAAACGATATATGCAATTCTTAGAATTGGAATGTGAAGGAGAAGGAAAAGTTGATTTAGCAAGCAATAAGGAGTGGAAGGGTATTGATTTTAAAAATATAGCTTTTAAATATAGTAATGGCAAGACAGTACTGAATGACATTAGTTTTCAAATAAAAGCAGGTGAAAGGGTTGCTATAATCGGTGCAAATGGTTCAGGAAAAACAACTATAGTAGGACTTTTGCTTAGGTTTTTCAAACCTTTGAAAGGTGAAATACTTTTGAATGGTATCAATATTGAAGATATAAAACTAACACAATATAGAAAGTTGATTTCAGTAGTGAGTCAGGATTTTTACCTATTCAATACATCAGTTAAGAATAATATAAATCCTAGGGGCAAGACTTGTGAGGAAAAAATTCAAAATGCTGCTGTTCAAAGTGGAGCACATTCCTTTATTGGTAAAATGGAAGAGCGATATGATTCATCAGTCGGACAGAATGGGATGAAATTATCAGGAGGAGAACGTCAGAAGCTGGCCTTAGCTAGGGCACTTGCCAGTGATGCTAAGTTAATTGTACTTGATGAGGTAACTTCAAGTATAGATATTGAATCAGAAAATCAGATTAATTATTTTATCGCCAATAGTTTAAAGGATAAAGCTATTTTAATCATAAGCCATAAACCCTCTATACTAGAGGTAGTAGATAAAATAATTGTACTCGAAGATGGCGTCATAAAGGCAATGGGTACTTATACTGAACTCCTTAATCGAAATATATTATGTAAGTTTTTAGCAAAAGATGAAAATGGTACTAGTGCATTAGCTAACTAATTGTTAATCCCCCAAAAACCTCGAGGGTTGGGATTATTATAAAAAAATCTGAACTAAAGTCTCGCGAGCTTTAAGTTCAAACATAATCTAAGGAGGGTATATAATGAAAAAATTAGTAAAAAAAATTAATACAGGCTTGGACTCAATTGAAGCTTACGGCTGCGGATGTACATGCTCATGTTCATGTTCATGCACATGCGATAGTTCAACACAACAAGCTTCAACAAACTATGGCAGTACTTATTCAAATAATGGAAATTATACTGGCAAAGGCAACGATTATAACCGTTACATATAAAAATCTTATAAACGGCATAGGAGATTTCTCTTATGTCGTTTATAAATAATTATTCTAAATAATATACAAGCTACTAATAGTATGCTTATCAAATAACACTCATAGGGGGAGACTTATATGTCAAGTAATCAACCTTTCTTTCATTTGTTTCGAACCAGGAATAATCATTATATTTATGATGTTAATAAGGATTTGTTTGTGAAAGTGCCAAGTAAAACCTATGAAAACTTAAAGGTTACTAAAGGATTAAGTGATAATAATTATGCATCAGAAGCTTGGGATGATGATGTTTTAAATAAATTAAAGGAACAAGGCTTCCTTTCATGCAACAGGGCGGAGGAAATAATAAATCCTGTTGATGAGTCAATCGAGTCTTATATAAATAATGCTGTAACAATGATAACACTGCAAATAACTCAACAATGTAATTTAAGATGCAGCTATTGCACATATTCAGGCAATTATCTAAATAGAACCCACTCAAATAAGGAGATGGAATTAGAAACAGCAAAAAAAGGAATAGATCTGCTTATTAGAAATTCTAAAGGGCTAGACAGTGTAAATGTTGGCTTTTATGGCGGAGAGCCACTACTAAGGCTTGACTTTATAAAAGAATGTATCAGCTATGCAAAAAAAATAGGTGAGGGCAAACTAATAACATTTAGTATGACCACAAATGGTACTGTATTTACTGACGAG
>CALGKJ010000238.1 GCA_937930535.1 uncultured Clostridia bacterium | reverse complement strand
AATTCCTGGAAATGATGATGCTATTAGAGCGGTTAAGCTTCTTACTTCTAAGATAGCTGATGCTATTATAGAAGCAAGACAAGGCGAACAACACGCTGAGTAATTAATTTATTAGTAATTGTAATTTATATGGAACGCAGTTTAAAGCTAAAGGTTTTAAACTGCGTTCTGTCAGATATGCAATGCAAAATTAATTAGTATAATATATTTATATAAAGTATAAAGAGTAGCGAAAATATTCTATATTTTAATATTTTATGTGTAAAATAATAATAAGAAAATTAGTACCAATAATAATATTAGCTACTAAAAAATTTTCGCTGTTTACAAGATAATTATTATTTATAACAGATAGGAGGAAATAACATGGTTAGTGCTTCAACTGTAAAAGAATTAAGAGAAAGATCAGGAGCAGGCATGATGGATTGCAAAAAAGCTCTTGAAGAAACAAATGGTGATATAGAAAAAGCTATAGAAGTTTTAAGAGAAAAAGGTTTAGCAGCAGCTGCAAAGAAAGCAGGAAGAATAGCAAGCGAAGGTATTGTAGATGCTTACATACATGGCGGCGGAAGAATAGGTGTTCTTATAGAAGTAAACTCCGAAACAGATTTCGTTGCAAAGAATCAAGAGTTCAGACAATTTGTTAGGGATATGGCAATGCAAGTTGCTGCATCAAATCCACAATATGTATCCAGAGAACAAGTGCCAGCTGAACTGATTGAAAAAGAGAAAGAGATATACAGACAACAAGCTCTTAATGAAGGCAAGCCAGAAAAAATAGTAGATAAAATGGTAGATGGCAGAGTAGAAAAATTCTACAAAGAGATCTGCTTATTGGAACAACCATTTATCAAGGATTCAGATCTTCAAGTGCATCAATTAGTTACAAATATGATAGCTAAAATTGGTGAAAATATATCTATCAGAAGATTTACTAGATATGAAATGGGCGAAGGTCTTAAAAAGAAGGAAGATAATTTCGTAGAAGAAGTTATGAATCAAATTAAAAGATAAAATATTTAGAATGCACTGTTGACAAGCTTTATTGCAAGACAGTGCGTTCTCTTTGTAGATACATATCTGATAATATGGATAAGTCATAAATTGGATAACCATTTTTGGGGAAGCCATGCTAATGGGTATATCTACGAGAATGGGAACATATAGTGTTCTCTTTTTTTATAGAAAGCTATTACACTCGCAGTTTATGAAAAAAATAATGGGTAAGTACTTTATATAAAAAGCGTTAAATAATCTACATTAATCAATGGTTATGCACACGTTTTATAGGGAAGCAACCATAAAACTTAACTTAGTCATAAGCTAGTTATTGCTTCCCTATCAAGTATAAATATTGTTTCTTACTTTTGATATATGAGTAATTCTAACTTCATTTATACAGCGTAGCTTTCTAATAAATATAAATGGCGTATTATATATCGGATCATGAAATGATTTTATCGACATTTATATAAGATAACTCTTTTTTTTAAAAAAAGCAGGATTTTTTTAGGATTTGTAGAAATTTTATGCTAAATTGGAGGTATAATAAGAATGAGTGTCGTAAAGTATAAGAGAGTAATATTGAAGTTAAGTGGGGAAGCGTTGGCAGGCACAAAAAATTCAGGGTTAGATCAGGAAACACTGGTCAGCATAGCAACAAAGGTAAAGGAGCTTAAGGAACTTGGCGTAGAGGTTGCTATAGTAGTTGGCGGAGGAAACTTCTGGAGGGGAAGAACTGGTGAAGGGATGGACAGAACAACTGCTGATCACATGGGGATGCTTGCTACTGTCATTAATGCACTGGCTTTACAGGATTCCCTTGAAAGAATAGGTGTTCCTACAAGAGTACAGACTGCCATTGAAATGAGACAAATTGCTGAGCCCTATATAAGACGAAGAGCAATAAGACACTTGGAAAAGGGCAGAGTAGTAATATTTGCATCAGGTATAGGAAATGCATATTTCTCTACAGATACTACTGCGGCTCTAAGAGCAGCCGAAATCGAAGCAGAAATTATACTTTTGGCAAAGAAAGTTGATGGAGTATATGATAGTGATCCTATGAAAAATAAAAATGCGAAAAAATTTGATACACTGTCATATATTGATGTAATCAATAAGGGGCTAGGCGTAATGGATACTACGGCTGCATCATTGTGTATGGATAATAAAATTCCAATTTTAGTATTTGATCTTAAAAATCCAGATAATATAATAAAAGCCATAATGGGAGAAGAAATTGGTACAATAGTAAAGGAGGAGAATTAAAATGATAAAAGAAATCGAAAAAAATTTGTCTGAAAAAATGGAGAAAACTGTTACAGTATTAAAGCACGAACTGACAACTCTTAGAGCAGGACGCGCAAACCCATCAATATTAGATAGAATTACTGTTGAATATTATGGAGCGCAAACACCATTAAATCAGCTTGCTAATATTTCTGCACCAGAGCCAAGAGTTTTGATGATAAGTCCATGGGATGCTAAGGCTATATCGGCAATAGAAAAGGCAATACAAAAATCTGATTTGGGAATAAACCCTTCCAACGATGGTAAAGTAATAAGGCTAATTGTTCCCCAATTAACAGAAGAAAGAAGAAAAGAGCTTGTAAAGCTGGTTAAGAAATATGCTGAAGAAGCTAAAGTGGCTGTTAGAAATATAAGAAGAGATGCAAATGAGCATTTGAAAAAACTCAAGAAGGATTCAGAAATAACTGAAGATGAGCTGAAAAAGTCTGAAGAAGAGACACAAAAGATTACAGACAAATTTATCAAAGAAATAGACAAGGTTATGGAAGCTAAAGAAAAAGAAATAATGGAGGTATAGTTTTAATTGTTGAATATTCCTCTGGTAATAGGGTATAATTTAGAAAAAGCCATGCAAATAATTGGCAGCGATAATGAAGTTATTGTTGAGACAACACTTACCATCTATGATGATAAGAAGGATGAAAGACAGGGAAACCAGCCTGTAGTTGTAAGACAAGTTATTTTAGATAATAAAGTTGTATTAACAACAAGTGTTTTCGGATAATTCCCCTCCCTATGAGGGGATTTTTTATATTTATATTGATAATTTGTAGCATAATTATATAAATAGTGATAAGATTTTATATAGCTATAGGGTTTTTAGCTTAAAACTTAAATTATACCAAGCTAAAAACCTAGAAGGGAAGCAATAACTAGCATATAAATAAGTTAAGTTTTATGGTTGCTTCCCTATATTATTTAATGTGGCTTCATACACATGTTGAAAAGGAGGCAGCCTGGTGTTAGATAAAATTAATAAAGATAAACTTCCTAGACATATAGCAATAATTATGGATGGAAATGGAAGATGGGCAACAAAAAGAATGTTACCCAGAATTATGGGGCATAAGGCAGGTATAGACTCTCTAAGGGAGATTGTAAGAGCATGCAGTGACTTAGGAATAGAAATAATTACTGTTTATGCCTTTTCTACAGAAAACTGGAATAGACCTAGTGAAGAAGTAAGCTTTTTAATGAAGTTGTTAGTAGAATATATGAGAAGAGAAATAGGTGAACTGCATAAAAACAACGTCAGGATAAAAATACTGGGCGAGCTTGAACCACTGACAACAGTAACAAAAAATGAGATAAATGATGCTATTGAAATGACCAGGGCAAATACTGGTCTGCAATTTAATATTGCTTTAAACTATGGCAGCAGAGCCGAGTTAGTAAGAGCTTGTAAGTTAATTGCAGGAGATATACTAAATGAAAAAATAAGCCCTGATGAAATAGATGAAGAGTTGTTTTCTAACTACTTATACACCACAAAGGATGCTGATCCTGATTTGATAATTCGAACAAGTGGAGAGCAGCGCTTAAGCAATTTCTTATTATGGCAATGTGCATACAGCGAGTTTGTTTTTCCAGATAAGCTATGGCCTGATTTTGGCAAGGACGATCTGATTTCTGCAATTTATGAATATCAAAATAGAGATAGAAGATTTGGTACTGTTAAATAATGGAGGATTAATATGTTTATAAGAATTATAGGTGCATTACTACTTGTACCATTGATACTACTATTTATTGTATTAGGTGGGTATTACCTACAGCTTTTCGTCCTCATTTTAGGTCTTATGGGGCTTTATGAGTTTTTTAAGGCTATGAATAATGTGAAAGTAGTTCCCATAAATATATTAGGATATATGTCTGCTATATTATACAGCTTATTAATCTTTTTCAATTTTGAAATCAATCATATAGGAGTGACAGTAGCTTTTGTAATTATTATATCATTTGTGTACGAGATAATTGCTGTTAAGCATGGGTTTTTAGGTATTATTGCTACAATTATTGGAGTACTATACATACCAATTTTACTTAGTCATATAGTATATATAGATAAACTGCTTAACGGTGCAATAATCATATGGCTTCCTTTTGTAACTGCATGGTATACTGACACCTGTGCTTATATTATTGGGCGCAAGTTTGGCAAAATAAAGCTGTGCCCCAAAGTAAGTCCTAACAAGTCAGTGGAAGGAGCTTTAGGGGGATTAATTGGATGTATGCTTCTAACAGTATTAACAGGAATTGTTATTAATGAAATAGGATATTCAATATCT
>CALGKJ010000237.1 GCA_937930535.1 uncultured Clostridia bacterium | reverse complement strand
GATTACTTAATACCCCATCTGCTTCATGGGAAAGCTATCAGCCTGATATTGATTTAAATGGCATTGTTGAAGATATTGACTTATCATCCATTGTAGAAGCTATTTTAAGCAACAGCATACGATAGCAGCTTTATATAGATCTAAAAAGCCAGAGTTAGGTCTCAATTAACTCTGGTTTTTTGATTTTTGTATACATTGTAACTATCATTCCTTTGGCTGTGCTCAGATCACAAAATTCGTCATCAGCTTGACCAATTTATATATTTCTATTGAATGGCTACAATATATTTCTATCCAGATAAATTTTTATTCCTACTCCACACCTTACCGCCTTCCAATACCCCAACCACCACAGTCACCACCGGAAACACATAGCACAAAACCCCATAAATCCAATAGCTCTGTGCCGACACCCCTGTAACTGATTTTATTATCAGTGCATTTATATTCCAAGCCATAAGTGGGGCAATAATAGTACCTGTATCGGATATTGTTCTTCCTAGTATGGCTTTATCCACCTTAAGCTCCTCATATTTATTTTGCAGCAGCTTGCCCGGAAGCAGTATTCCCATTGTCTGGTCGCAGGTTATTACTGTCAGCAGTCCGCTGATTATGCCGGTTCTTAGTATCAGCTTTCTTTTGGTGGTTACTCCTGTGATTAATCTTTCTATTATGGGGGCTATTATGCCGCTTTTTTCAAATAGTCCTACCAGTGTAACTGCTCCCATTACTACAAATACTACCTCTACCATTGATATTACGCCGCCGCTGAAAAGTATGGCATTAAGCTCTGGTGAGGGGGTAGCACCCTTGTATCCCCATAGTACTGCTTTTAGTACTTGTGTTATGGGTGTATTTTGAAAAAGTACTGCAAAAACAGTTCCTCCTGCAAGTCCCATTGATATAGTAGGTATGGTTTTGATTCCCCATAGTGCTATTATGAAAACTGCCACAGGCAGAAGCAGCAGTATTGGAGATACGTTAAAGCCTCCTTTTATAGCATTTTGATAGCTCAAAATTTGCTGCACATTTGTCTGTGTGTATCCAGTCCCTATAATGTAATATATTATGCCTGTAATAAACAGTACTGGCAGTATGGTAGGCAGCATGGCTTTTACTATTTCTTTGTAGCTTTTGTTGACAGTTGTCAAAGTAAGATTCAAAAGCCCGGAAATGGGAGATATTTTGTCGGCTATGTATGCACCTGATACTATGACTCCAACCAGTATACCTGCGGGTATGTCGAAGCCCTTTCCTATTCCTAATAATGCAATGCCTACTGTACTTATTGTCCCTACGGCTGTACCCATAAATAGCGAGATAAGAGATATAATAATAAAAGCAGCCAGCAAAAAGTTCATACCGCTCATATAGGAAAAGCCATAATACATCATAGCAGGTACAACTCCCGATGCAAGCCAAACTGAGGTAGTTGCACCGATCAGCAGTATTACTGCATATAGTGCTTTAGCTTCCTTTAACATGCTTATGGAAATGCTTAATAGCTTTCTTAGAGAATATCCGTTTTTTAATAAAATTATTGATGTAAATATGATTCCTGTTATAAATCCATAGTACAATGGCACTGAAAGCATAATGCTGGCAATAATAAAAATAATGCTTAAGGTAATAGCCAGCATTGATTCAATTCTTGAAATTTTAATAGACATATTATAAACCTCACCTTATTAAGATGTTAATTTCTTGAAAAAACAGCCAGCCTATTTCCTTCCGTGTCCTGAAACATAGCGTAGTAATGATTTTCAGATACCCTGGTTTTATCCAGCAATACCCTGCCTCCGCATTTTTCGACTAATAAAAGCATATTATTGAGGTCATCACCTCCATTGAGATAAACCAGCACTCCCTCTGTGGAGGGCTTATAGCTTTTATCCTTTATTAAAGCACCGCTTACAATATTGCCTTGGTTTGGAAAAAACGCCATTTCCGCTCCAGCATACTCTACAGCCTTAAGCTCTGATTTCAGCAGTGTTGAATAAAAAGCCACTGCACGTTCCATGTCTGCAACTGGGATTTCAACAAAACAAAATATATTTTCCATACTTTACTCCTTTATATGGTATTATTTAAAAATTTACTCATTTTAAAAATAGAACCTCATTATTATATTTCAATATTAACTGTATCCTATATAGAAAGCAATAAATAATTAACATTGATTAAACGCTTTCGTTTGCTTTCTATCAAATATAAATCGCACAACGTATTTACGATAATGTAGCATATTTATTGCGATTTATATAGCTATGCTGTCAAACTGGAATCTATTATTTCTATATCTTAGCACTATTGCCATCTTATCATATACTTTTCTTGTATTCAAAGTGCAAATATAGTAAAATCATACATGTCTTACACAACTGCATAGTCTACTGCTTTGTAGGGAAAATCTAGTTAATATATAATATAAATTCTGCATGGTTGAAGGAGGAGCATAATGAGTAAATGGGAGTATACGGTTTTAAAATATCAGTTAAAGGGTTTTATATCCTTATCTTTGGATATTGAGGAGCTGGATAAAGCATTAAACCAATTGGGAGATGAAGGCTGGGAGCTGGTAAGCTGCTTTGGTGTAGACAACAACGGCTATACAAAGGAAATGATAGCTACGTTAAAAAGACAGAAAGAACTATAGGGAAGCAACCATAAAATTCAACTTATTTATGGGCTAGTTATTGCTTCCCTTCTAGGTTTTTAGCTTGGTATAATCTAAGTTTTAAGCTAAGACCTATCTAATTTTATACAGTTATATTCGTCAGTTTAAAACGAGGTGATTTGATGAAGCTAAAGGGCTTTATATATGCTATAATTTCGGCAGTATTCTTTGGTTCTGCCGGCATATTTGTTAAAAGCGGATATTCGGCAGCTTTTTCTCCAGTTGATTTGCTTATGCTTCAATATATGATAGCTGGAGTTATATTATTTATAATGTGTTTTATAAAATACAAAGATAAGCTAGTACTTTCTAAGATTCAGCTTAAACGTCTAATAATTCAGGGTGCATTTGGCAATACCCTTATGACTGTATTTTTTTATCAGTCCTTTAAATACTTAGATGTGGCATTAACAACAATGCTGTTATTTACCTACCCATCAATGGTAGCTCTAGCATCATTTTTTATTTTTAAAGAAAAAATATCCAGAACAAAAATAATATCTATTCTGGGAACCTTTTTAGGCTGTATTCTTGTGCTTGATATTACTGCAAAAGGCTCAAACATCAGTTATATTGGAGTAGGCTTTGCTCTGCTGTCAGCAGTGTTTTACTGCTTTATGAACATATATGCAGAAAAAATAGTTGAGGATCTTCCGGGTCTTGTTATTACCTTTTATACAACTATATTTTCTCTTATTGTTCTTTTTATTTTCAATTTCAACTTCATAAACAAGCTAATGTATGTTTCTGCCTCTTCCTTTACAAATGCGGCACTGCTGGCATTTTTTTGTGAAATAATACCCCTTACTTTTTTGTATGAAGCCATTAAAAGAATCGGATCGGTTTCCACCTCTATTACAACATCACTGGAGCTGCCAGCCTCAGCTATTATAGCTTTTATTTTCCTAAAGGAAAAGTTATCTTTTGTGCAAATCATAGGGATTATTATTGTGGTATATTGTGTAGCAAAACTTCGAAAAGAAGGTTAATTATGCTTAGGAATAAAATCCGCAAAAGCATAGGTGATTTATTTCATTAATAATTACTACTCTTTGTGAGAAACAACTGGATAAATTTAATTTATCCAGTTGTTTCTCTATAATACGTTACGTATTTAATCATAGTTTATTTTTTAAGCATTTTCTTTATAAAACAAATTCATCATTATTCAAAACAATCCCCAAATTGCTTTTGGAATTTTTAATTAAATATTGAAAATATTTCAAATGTGTGGTAGTGTGATTATAGATGGTAAAATAATCTATTTTAACAATATTATTACATTTGATTTGTTTTACCAATCAAATGCAATAGTTTTAGTTACTATATAAATCGTAATAAAGCATCTAAATAGCAAAATATGATGCACTATTTATATTAGTATGAATAAAGCTATCTTGCATTTTTTACCAAGAAAAGGAGGTGAGTGACCAATAAATATATTCTGAGACCAATCCTTTTATATTAAGAAAATTAAATTTAGGAGGTTGGAACTAATGAAAAAACTTTTATGCTTACTTCTTATGATCACCATGATTGGATGCGGTATTACAGGTACAATGGCATTTGCCGAGGAAGAAGTCGTGTTGCGAGGCGGACAGTATATCAATGACCTCAATGATATTGCCTATAACGGAACAATATATGTAGCTGTAGGCGACAAAGGTACAGTTATGCAATCATTTGATGGACAAACCTGGAAGGAATCTGTAAGTAATTGTACCGAAGACTTGGAAAGCATTGTATGGAATAATAAACAGTTTGTAACTGTAGGCAGCTTAGGTGCTATTTTAACCTCGCCAGATGGTATTGATTGGCAAAGACAGATAAGTAATATAGAGGAAAACCTTTATAGTGTAATATGGGATAAGGAAAAATATGTAGCAGCAGGCAGCAATGGTATTATAATTGTTTCCAATGACGCAAAAACTTGGGAACTAAAATACAAAGAGCCTGAGAAAATATTTTATGATATAGCCTTCAATAATCAATTATATGTTGTTACAGGTAATGGAGTTATTAAATACTCTACAGATCTGGTAACTTGGACAGACGGAACTATGCCCATGGAAGGTCCTACATTATTTGAAGCAACAAGGGGAGAACCATTAACCTACAAGGCAGTCAACTTTAAAGGTATCGAATGGAATGGATCACTCTTTGTGGCAGCAGGTACTTATGATACTATTCTTACATCTTATGATGGAATCAAGTGGAATAAAACAATAACGCCTGTAGAAATACAAACAGACTATTATGACATTGCATGGAACGGTCACGCCTTCCTTGCAGTAGGAAATAACGGCTGGATGCTGGAATCACAAGATGCTGTTAAATGGAATCCTATTCCGCCAAAATCCCCTGAAATTGCATATCTTAATTCTGTACTATGGACAGGAAGCAATTATATCACTGTAGGCAGTGCTTCGACAATTATGATTTCACCAGACCCATACAATTGGATATGGCCATGGACTCCAATTCTAATATATCATCTTAATGATGTAGCATGGAGCCCTACACTCAGATTGTTTGTTGCAGTAGGTACCAGTGGAAGGATTCTTTCTTCTCCAGATGGTATTACTTGGACACCTAGAACTTCTAACACTAGCAGGAATCTTAACGGCATCACCTGGAATCCTACTAACCGTGTATTTGCAACAGTAGGCGACCGCGGGACAGTATTAGTATCAACAAATGGTATAAACTGGGCGATAAATCAAACCTATATTGGAAATAATTTTATGAGCATTGCATGGAATGGCAGCAGCTATATCACTGTAGGCTCACTAGGGTGCATTTATTTTTCCAATGATGCAGTGACTTGGACCTCCGTTCCAACATTTGCATCTGTAAATGACACTCTTAATAGTGTTATTTACAATGGTACAAACACAGTTAAAGCTGTAGGTACATACGGCAAGGCCGGCAGGACAACCAATGTATTAAACTGGTATCCTGATAGCACTAATACAATGCGCTGGTTTAACGATGTTATATATAGCAGCCAATTAAGTAAATATGTAGCAGTTGGAGAATATCCCGGACTTATTATGACATGCCCTGCAACTTCTACTACTTGGAGCTCAGTTACACTACCATCATATATTAATCAACACTTAAACGGAGTAGCTTGGAAGTATATCAGCAGTCCAAGGGAAGAGTATTTTGTAGCTGTAGGCAGCAACGGAACTGTATTAGTATCACCTAATGCAAATACTAATACCTGGTCTATAATGACTTCAAATACAACTAATAATCTTAATGATATAACTTGGAGTCCCGATATAAATCTATTTGTGGCAGTAGGAGAAAATGAACGTATTATAACATCTCCAAATGCCATAAACTGGTCAGTAAGAAGATAGTTTCTATTTAAAAGAGGCAGGCACATTAGTTAACGATGTGCCTGCCTCTTTTTGTCAGCTTTTAGTCCCTCATCATAAGCTTAAATTGCTTTTTCATATTCTCCGTCAGCAAAATATCTATCACCATAATAATAGGCATCTGAAACCGCTTTGTCTTTATCCATCATAATTTTCACTACTTCTCAAGAAAAAACTCATCTCCGCAATTAAGCAATAGACAGTTCTCGCCAAAGCTGTTTTTCAAATAACAACTGGCAGCTATTCCTGTACAATGCAGTGGTATTACCTTTTCCACCTCTGCCGTCTTCAAGCCCGAGACAATAACATCAAGCTGTTCACTGCTGTATTTTTCAAGATGCATACCTCCGATAACCCCACAGATTTTGGTATCAGGCAGCAGCTTTTTTGCATATGAAAGGCAGTTTAGTATACCTGGGTGACTACAGCCAACAAAGATATATGCCCCTTCCTTTCCTTTGACTATCATAAACTGTTCATCCTCTACTGAGTCTCCTATATACTCACCATTGGAATTCTTTTTTAGAAAATATATAGGCGGTCTGTTTTCCTCACTTTCTATCTCTACCGATCCCGAAAGTATTATATTATCCCGAATTTCCAAGGGCTTTTTTGTTAGCATGATGCGTTCAGATTTTATGTCTTCACAGCTCCAAGGTATACCTATATGGTCGCCGAAGGGCTTCCCATTCTCTGATTCATAGCGTTCACAAAATGCATCAGGGTTTACATATATTTTTGCCTTTTCATTCAAGCGGCAAAAGTCAGGCACTCCCCCTGTATGATCGTAGTGACCATGACTTAATACCAAGGCATCAACTGCTGACAGTTCTTCCTTTGCCACTGAGGCATTTGAAGAAAAGACATTTGTATGTCCTGTATCAAACAGTACTTTGCAGTCATCAGCTTCAATTAACAGCGAAAGTCCATGCTCTGCAAGCATAAATTTCTCACCAGCTCTGTTCTCTGTAAGTATTCTCACTCTTATCATAATATCACCACCATATACTTATATATTTATTGTATACCTACTTACTGCAAATCAAGTCTTTTATAACCTTTGCCTCATTTACAGGCTCAATCAGTATATTTTCGGCTGTAACTGCTTCCTTACATGCCAAAACAATACTGCCGTTTACTTTTACCGAGCATCTTCCGCAAGCCACCTGCTTGCAGGCTGCATGACTGAAAAATGAAAGTGTGGGATCTAAATTATCATAAATATATTCCAGTACATTATAGACTGAAATACTGTTATTCTCCTCAACAGGTATATCATAGGTTTTATAATATGCTTCTTTGTCTGTTTCCTTGTTATATCTATAGCAGGTTGCCGTAATGCTTTTCACAAGTCATCACCCCTTTACTAAAATTAACTGAGCTTGCCAACCAGCTCCACTATAAAGTCTTTCAAATCCAGCTTGCTGTCGGGAAGCTGAACCTTGGTCAGATTAACAGCTTCAAATCTGTGGTTAAATGCCGTATCCTCTATTATTATTTTATTCAGCCATTTTTCATTGTTTGTTTCTATGTAATCTTCTCTGATATGAACGCCACGGCTTTCCTTACGAAGCAGTGCTGCTTTGGCAGAAGCTCCAAGACACATACACATATTCCTCAGTCCTATATACTCCATCCACTCCTTGTTGTAAACCTTAGAGGAGTTTATAAAGCTTACTTCATCCAGCTTATACTGCATAATCTCATTTACACCAGCCAGACATTTTTCAATGCCCTCCTCATTTCTAGTCACCCAAAGTCCTTCATAAGCAAGCTCTTGAAGCTGCTTACGCAGAGCAATAGGACTGATACCCTTTGTTTTATTAAATGGCTTCATTAGAGGTTCGATATACTTATCAAAGCTTCCTATATAAGCCTTTCTATCTGTTTGCATTGCATACTCTCCTGCTTTTTCACCTGCCAGGGCACCTTCTATAAGCATTTCTGTTGTAGCGGCGGATACTCTGTTGGCTCCAAAAAGCCCTCCTGTACATTCACCCGCTGCAAAAAGACCCTTGACCTTGGTTTCCATAGTTTTGCCGCTTACCTTAATACCGCCCTCAAAATAATGAGCCGCAGGAGCTACAACCAGTCCGTTGCCTTGCTCCAGATAAGTTGTAAGCTCTTTGTATATGCCTTTTTTCAGAGCAGGCAGCTCTCTGTACATTTCGTCAAAAACCTGACGTGGAAAGTTATTTACTGCAAAGTAAACACCATTTTCCTCCGTACCTTTGCCTTTTAATATTTCTGTATGTATTGCATAGGATATAAGGAGTTTATTCCATTCTGAATTAAGTGCCAGATTTGCAACCTCTTTTGTATACATTGTACTTATAAAATCTCTGCCGTACTTGTTTAATATATCGCCATACCCTATTGTATGCATTATATAGGGAACTAGATTTCCCTTATATTTTTCAGGATGCTTGATTACAACAGGACAAAAGGATATATATTCCATATCTATAAGCTCACAGCCAGCTCTTAATGCAGCAGCCTGCCCATCACCGTACAAGTCCGTTGAGCCTGTAGTAAATGGAAAGATTGAATGCATACCTCCAGCAGCAATAATTACCGATTTGGCACTAACAAATGAAATTTCTCCAGATAAGACATCCAGACTGATAACTCCATATACCTCATTATTTTCAACAACTATATCCGTAACAATAGTATCCTCTATAAATTCTACACCTTTTTCTCTGGCTTTTTTTATAAGGGTATCAAGTATATCCGAGCCCTCAACTGATATGCCTCTGTCTCCTTCAAGCCCCTTAACCTTCATACCCCAGTCAATCAGCTCTCTGACACGCTTCTCCGCATCCTCAACAAACAGCTCTACCAAGTCCTGATCATTAACATAAAATCCTTCTAAAATAAGATCCTCAAACCATTTTTGCTTGCTGTCATGCTTATTGGCATCCTTAAAGCCCATTTCATACAGACTTTTGCCATCGCAGCCAATATCAGCACTTATATTGGCACCTGCCAGCAGGGTTGCGCCGCTTCTATTAGCCTTCCCCCTAGTAATTACTATTGTTTTGCAGTTCTTGCTTGCAGCAGAAATAGCAGCTCTAAGACCTGCGCCTCCGCTGCCTATAATTACAACATCATAATTCGTATTGCAGTTCATATAAAAGTCCCCCCCAATAGCTTAATAATATATAGAACCTGCTCTATGCCAGAATTTTAACCAAAAACAATGAAATCGCCGGTATATATGTTACCAGCAGTAGTGCTATAAAAGCAATGCCAGTCCAGACCCATGCAGGGTTTACTAATTTTCCAAAGGGTGTTTTTGTAATCATGGATGCTACGTATACCACTTCCATTACAGGAGGGGTTAACATTCCAATAATCATATTAACACTTGCAATTATTCCGAAATGTACCGGACTTATGCCAAAGTGGTTTACAAGAGGCAGTAATACAGGTACGAAAACTATAATGCCAGCTATAGGCTCCATTACTGTACCTATTATCAGCAGTATTATATTTACCAGTAATAAAAACACATATTTATTTGATGTAAGCCCCATTATAAAGCCGCCTATTGTGTTTGGTGCTTGATCCAATGCCAAAGTCCAGCCTAGGGACATGCCGCAGACTGTCAGCAGCATTACACTTCCTGTTACCAATGCAGCTCTTTTACTGGCTGAAAGTATATCTTTTATTTTTAGCTTCCTATATACAAATAAACCTAGAAATATAGTAATCGCAACAGCACCACCTGCGGATTCAGTAGGTGTCATTACTCCGCCAAGTATGCCTCCCAAAATAAGCACAGGCACTGTAAAGGCAGGAATAGCCTTAATAAAGGACTTGGCAATCTCTTTACCTGATGCTCTTTTTCCTGTGGGCCAGTTGTTTTTTCTGCCTTGCCACCAAACAAATAAGGAATAAATAAGAGCAAGTAATATACCAGGTCCTATACCTGCTATAAACAGCTCGCCTATGGACACCCCGACAGTAGCACCATATACAACAAATACAAGACTGGGAGGTATAATGGGTCCTACTATGGCAACAGCACCAATAAGTAAATTGGAAAAAACATCATCATATCCATCCTCTTTCAAAATAGGATACATTTGTGTTGCCAATATGGCTGCTGAAGCATTTGCAGAACCTAATATAGCACCAAGGAAAATACCCATCACTATAGTACAGTATGCCAAACCGCCTTTTATATGCCCAACCATATTTCTGGCAAAATTGCCCAAGCTTTCAGTTATACCAGAGTGCGCCATAAGCTCCCCTGCAAGTATAAACAAGGGGATAGCCAATAATGTAAAGGTATCTGCTCCTGTAAAAAACCGCTGTGTAAACATCGCAAACAAGCGAGGTTCGTTCATAGCAGTTATATGTGTAAGCCCAGTCAGTCCCAAAGCATATGGTATTGGTATACCTAGCAGACAAAAGGCAATCAGAGCTATTAAGGCAATTATTAATGACATTGTGTTTTTACCTCCTCCTCGCTGTTTGTGGGCATTTTATTATCTATCATATTAACCAAAGCCTTAAGGAACAGTTGAAACTCCCGAAGAAACATTATTGTAAATCCCAAAGGCAGTGTGCTATATACAATCCACATTGGAATCTCTAAGGCTGGCGATACCTGATTTTGAACAGCAACAGAAAAATATACTAGATAAATACTTATGCCAGCAGCTACCCCTGTAAATAAAATACTAAATAAATGAATTACTATATCAAATTTCTGCCTGATATTAGGAGACAGCTTGCCAATAATGGATTCAACCTGACCAAACCCCCCTCGGGTAATCATAGGTATAGCCCCCACAAATGTTATAAAAACAAGCAGATACCGTCCTGCTTCATCAGACCAGCTAAGAGGATCGTTCAGGAAATAGCGAAAAACAACCCCGGCTACAATAATACAAGCCATTAACAAAATCGAAAGTGAGCTAAAGAAAATGATAGCTTTATCAACAAAGTTCATAAAGCTTTCATATGCAGACAAGAATTTTCTAAACATCATTTTTCCTCCTACTCAGGTATAGGAAAGCAATAACTAGCTTATGAATAAGTTAGTTATTGCTTCCCTATAGTAATAATCATAGAGAACACGTTAAAGAAATTACATCAGCAATCCCTATGCACGTGTTCTCTATAGTATAAATACCGATTCTTACTTTGATAGATCGGTATTTATATAGCTGTCCGTATTATATGGAAGCAACCATAAAACATAGTTTATTCATAAGCTAATTATTGCTTCCCTTCTAGGTTTTTATAGATAACCAACTCTAAAACTCAAATTACTTTCGTTAAGAGTTGCTAATCTCTTTGTGAGAAACAACTGGAAAAATTAATTTTTCAGCTTGTTTACTGCATTGATATATTCCTGAGCCTCTGGTGTATTTGCATACTGCTCATAGATTGGCTTTGAAGCTTCAATGAACTTAGCTTTTTGCTCGTCTGACAGTGGGATGATTGTTACACCAGCATCCTTAAGTGTCTGTAAATGCTTTGCTTCACCATCCACCAAGCATTTGATGTTAGCTTCCAAGGCTTTTTGAGCTGCTTGCTCAAAGATCGGTCGATCCTTTTCTGGTATCTTTGCCCAAGTCTTGTCGCTTATCATAAGCAATACAGGCCATGAAAAATGTCCTGTTAGAGTCATGTGCTTTGAAACCTCATAGAATTTGTTTGAGGTTATACCTGCAAGGTCATTTTCCAGACCATCAATTGCCTTATTTTGCAGTGCTGTGTAAATCTCACCATATGCAGTTGGGGTTGATTTTGCACCTAGCGCATTGAAAATGTCCATATGGAATTGATTAGGCGGGGTTCTGAATTTCATGCCTTTTAAGTCTTCTATTGTCTGAATTGGTTTATTGGCTATCATATAACGAATTCCGCTTTC
Organism: uncultured Clostridia bacterium; assembly: GCA_937930535.1. GTDB lineage: Bacteria > Bacillota > Clostridia > Lutisporales > Lutisporaceae > CALGKJ01. Next base: position 7,963 of record CALGKJ010000237.1, on the reverse strand, counting down.
CACTACCTTTAGTATCTTAACATTCAGCTTCTCAATCGGAGCCAGCATTTTAATCTGCAAGTTGTTCTCAGATACTTTTTTGTTAAGCTCTAAGGAATCAACCAAGAATGGTAATTGAAGCACATTTACTGCTGGTGAAAATGAACCTAGGGGAGCTGCGGAAATAACACCAAGGTCAATTGCGCCTTGTCGAATTTGCTCGAAAATGTCACGTTCTCCACCTATCTGACCATTGGGAAAAACACTTACCTTATAGCGTCCGTTTGACAGCTTATTTACCTCATTTGCAAATGCTTCTGCTGCTACTGCCGGTGGTTCCTCTGGAGCCATTTCATGTCCCAGTCGAAATTCAATTACTTTAGTTTCGTTGTTTTTCCCACAACCCACGGGAATAACCAGTGTACAGATTAGTAAAAATACAAGCACGAAACTAATGGGTTTTCGGATTTTCATATTTACTATGCCCTCCTCAAAATAAATAAAGTATTTTATATTTCAACTTATAGTTCTACATATACTTCGTTTTTCCTTTATAATAATTCAAAAAGTTTATTGTTATTACATTTATACTTCCATATTCACAATATGTTCAGCACCATTCTCTGTTGTTAATCATAACTTGATGCAAAAATTCTATCATGAAATATTTAATTATCGCACTTGACTCTATTCTAAATCAGCTTAATTTGTTACGCTATATAAACCATGTTGAAGAAATATGCTAAACAGTTGCTATATAAGTGTTACAAAACTAAAATCTCAAAATTCGCTTGCCTACATTTCGTTGCCACATTTTACTATTTTGTATAATTTTTAACACATGTTTTTATTTTTTATATAATATGTAATACAAAATTTAAAAATAATCATTCTATACTTAATTTAAAGAAGGATTTTAACTATTTTATATTGAAACTGTTTCACACGGAATATATCTTAAAGCGGATTTTTTACTAGTCACATCTATATAGAACACGTTAAAAAAATTTACGTCAGGCAATCGCTATGTGCGTGTTCTATCAAATATAAATACCGTTTCTCACCTTAGCAGATGTAAAAGCATAATCGGTATTTATATACATTATATGAAGGGAAGTGATGAAATTGTATGTATTAGCAAAATAAGATTCACATTTAGTCTGAGAAAATAAAGTAAAATTAATAAGCGGGAGGGTTACAATATGATAAAAGAAAAAAAATTAATATCAATCTTTATCATCGTATTGCTATTAGCTGGTATATTTAACTTTACCTCATACCAAAGCTTCGGAGTGTTGCAGACATATGCCAATGGTTCATTTCAGGGTCCTGCTGGTGCAAATTTTGTACAAGCTGGAGCATATCCCGTAAAAGAACAAGGATTAGTATATTTCGTTATTGAGTATCTTCAAAATACATCCAACAACCCCAGTTATGCCTATGTAACCGGCAGCTTTAACGGCTGGAATCAAACACAATATAGAATGGATTGGCAGCTGGACGTAGATGGCAAGTGGAAAATAAAAACCACTGTACCAATGAATCCGGGAACCTACGAATATAAATTCATACTTCACTGGGATCAAAATCCTGTTTGGATTGACAGCTCTGGCTGGAATGGTGCTAATTCCACCTTTACTCTTACAGCCCCCACCCCCGCTACCAGCAGTATTCATCTTCGTTCTTCAAAGAATAATATTATCCCAGGCGAAAAGGTCTACTTAGCTCTGGATAGAATTTTTAGTCACGGCGGAGGCATTCCGATAGAATCAGGCATTACCTGGAGCGTAACCTCAAGGACAGGAGTAAGCATAAGCAACGGTGTTTTAAGTGTAGCTTCCGGCACAACAGTAAGTTCCAATCAGAACTTAACCGTTTCAGCTACCCATAATGGCACAACATATACTAAGATTATAACGCTGCAAGCAACTTATCCAAAGTCATCAGAAAGGAAAGTCTGCTACTTCCGCTATGATAATGCCTACACAGGTCAACAGCAAACAAGCGACGGTACAGGCAATTTCACATGGAATGTATATGGAATGGGCGGCACAACCTCAGATGCAGGCTTTGCCTTAGAAACTACCACAGACTTCGGAAAGGTAGCATATATCAACACCAATAAGCAGTTTATTATACGAAAGAAAGTTGAAGTTCCCGGAAAGTGGACAAGTGACTGGTTTGAGCAAACTCAAAAATATGACTTTCCTGATAACTTTGACACAGTTTATATTGTAGAAGGAGACAACAGAGTGTTTACTGATTTTAGAAAAGCTATGTCAGCAAGAAGACCAAAGGCGTTATTTGCTGTTATGGATGTAAAAAATAAAATTGAAGCAACCTTATCAAATGACCCACTGGTTCCTGTAGGCACTATAAAGGTATATAAAACTTCAGCAGGAACTACTACAGAGCTTGGAATAAAGACTATGCAGATTGACGGCAGAAAGTTAACTATCATTCTGGCAGATAATGCTGTATATACAACCTCTGACCTAATCACCTTCAGCAATGAGCAGTTTGCACCAAGCAGAGTTAATTTCCGTAATGTACTGGATGAACTAGCTTATTACGACGGATCAGATTTAGGAATTACATATGGCACGCAAATTCAAACAAAGCTGTGGGCTCCCACTGCATCAAAGGTTGAAGTGCTTGTATATGACACTTGGAATGCCACAAATCATACAAGACTCTATAATGCTTCAAAATCCACCAATGGAACATGGAGCGCAAGCATTGACCTTGCACTTAACAACAGAAAATTTTACTTATACCGTCTGACATTCTACCCAGGTACCGAATTTGAAAGAGTAACCATCGGAGTAGACCCATTTGCGCAAGCGGTTGCACTAAATGGTGCAAAAGGGGCTTTTGTAAATCTGAATGATAGTGACACAAAGCCTGCCAACTGGAAGCCCACTGTAAAGCCGGCAATGCAGAACTTGGAGGATGCTATCATATACGAGCTTCACATTAGAGATTTCTCTATTGGGGCTGACTCTGGCATTTCCTCTGCAAATAAAGGTACTTATAGAGCATTTACAGAAAAAGGTACTACCGTTCCCGGAACAACAATTAAAACAGGAATAGACAGCTTGGTTGAGCTAGGAGTTACACACGTTCAACTACTCCCCTTCTATGACTATAATTCAGTAGATGAAGCCAATGCACCCAGCAGCCAGAAATTTAACTGGGGCTACGATCCCAAAAGCTACAATGCACCAGACGGAGCATATTCTACTAATGCATACTCGCCCCAAGTACGTATCAAGGAAGCAAGGGAAATGGTGCAGGCACTTCATGATGCTAACATACGTGTCGTAATGGACGTTGTTTATAACCATACCTACAGCACTGAGGTTTTTGAGCCTTTTGTACCAGGGTATTACTATAGAACCGACAGCTTAGGAAGATTCATTGACGATTCCGGCTGCGGCAATACAGTAGCTACAGAACGAAAAATGGTTCGAAAGTTTATTATTGATTCACTAAAACGTTGGGCTGTTAATTATAATCTTGACGGCTTCCGTTTTGACTTAATGGGTCTTTTCGATACTCAAACAATGATCGAAGCTACCAATGCAATACGCCAAATAAGCCCTACAATGATGATGTATGGTGAGCCATGGGGAGGCTTTGTTGCTCCATGGACAGGCAAAGGTGCTCAAAAAGGTCATGGCTTTGGAGTATTCAACGATGATTTCAGAAATGCTGCAAGAGGCGGAAACGACGTAGTCCCATACAGAGCCTATGTAACAGGCGGCTTTGGAAGCAATGTGGATGGTATATGGAAGGGCATAAGAGGCTCCATAGATACCTTTGCACAGGATCCTCAAGAAACAATCAATTATGTTGCCGCTCATGATAACTATACTTTATGGGATCAGATAATTATGGCAATGGGTCAAGGTGAGGATAGAAAATTCTTCGAAATATCAGGCTCAGGCTTCCCAATACCTCAATATTATCTTGATAAATACGGCTATACAAAGGACGTAGCTAATCCGCTTAATACCATAACTCAGGCAGTTAATGGAGCAACACCTTATAAGGGAATTAATACTGCTCAGCCTTATATGGATCATTATGTAAGACGTGATGTATTGGCAAGCGGAATCGTACTGACATCTCAAGGCATACCGTTTATCCACGCAGGAGATGAAAGCCTCCGCTCCAAGTATGGTGATCATAACAGCTACCAAAGTCCTGATATAATCAATAACAAGGATTTCTGGAACCGCAAGAAAGATCACAAATGGGTATTTGACTATTATGCAGGACTCATAAAGCTTAGAAAGGCACACCCAGCCTTTAGAATGACTACATCAGCTCAAATCAATCAAAACTTTGAAGGCTTGTCAAGTTTACCAGCCAACGTAGTAGGCTTTAAGCTGAAGAACAATGCCAATGGCGATACATGGAAGAATATCGTTGTCATCTATAACCCAAACGACTGGAATGAAAATATTTCTTTGCCAGGCACATGGAATGTAGTAGTAGATGATCAAAATGCAGGTACAACAACCCTAAGAACAGTATCAAACTCTGTAACAGTTCATGGAACTTCTATGATGGTGCTTTATAGTAATTAGGCAATATTTTAATAAAGTTAACCATTTAGATATGTAAAGCATATTAAAATCAGACTATCCCTAATCTTATAGAATTAGGGATAGTCTGATTAAATTTCAGCACAAAATGCTACTTATTACCTGTTAAATTGCTGTTTTCTGTGATATAATACTCAATAGAGGTGAATTAAATGGAAGACATTTTAAAGGAAATATTATTTGAAATTAAAGGTATAAAATCCGATATAAGCAGCTTAAAATCCGATGTAAGCAGCTTAAAATCCGATGTAAACAGCTTAAAATCGGATGTCTCTGGTATGAAATCTACGCTTAATGAACATACTCAAATTCTGCGAGCTTTGGAGCACTCCTCACAGGTTAATAAAGCAGAGCATGACTTAATGATGAATGACATAGCCTGCATAATGGGTGATGTTGTTTGTATCAAGAAGGACATGTACAGAGTAGAAGAAGCAACCGCAAACAACTGGGCTGATATAGCTAAATTAAAATCAATAAAATAACCCTCTCTATTGAGAAGGGTTATTTTATTTATAAATACTATGTCAAAGGTACTATTTCACCAGTTATACGCTTGAGAACAACACCCTTCTGATTGTTAGCTTTTAAATGTTCAACAAGATTTTTCATAAGCAATTCTGAACGATTATTATTACTTCTGTAATCCTCTACAATTTTATCATAAAGTCCCTTTATCTCTTTTTTAGATACTGGCATAACACAATATTCCTTTATGGACTTCAACCAATATGCTCCATCCATTGCTTCCAGATACTCATCTAATTCATAGCTGCCATCCTCGTTTTTGGTGTAAGTAATTGCGGCAGGAACAAGACTTCCCCCTACCTCCGATAAAGTTTTATCATAAAGTCTGTATCTGTTGCTGAAAACAGTTACAAACACCCTTAACTTATTACCCTCTTCATAGCTTCCAAATATAGTAGGGGCAACAATAGTAAATCCATTATCAACTATGGAATACTGTTTAAGGGAAGCACTATAAACAATTTGTTCTACAGAGTTTAGAGAGTTGGATAGAAAATCCGGCAGCTTGGTTTCATTATATGGAGAAAGCTTGTTAAACCACTCCTGAGGTGACAGCCATTCGTCCTTTACATTGTTACTATCTCCTAAAATCTCTTTGCACAATCTCATCATTATATGACCTCTCAGGTCATTATTTTTATTGCTTTTTTTAAACTGATCAAGTAAATAATCAAGTGCTTTATCGCCCATTTTCAATATATTTTCATACTCATTTGGGTGAGCCTTTATATAATCATTCGGATTAGAGGAATGCAAAGGCGAGGACATGATTATTCTAATATTACTTTCAATTTTACTATTTTCAACGTTCTGCGTATCAGGCTTAATATCAAATAACAAATCCTCCAAACGCTGAATAAGTCTTCCAAGTGTATCCGCACTATCTGAATAGACACGAACATCCTCCCCTAAAAGCTCATTTACCATTTCTCTTGTATAGGTAAAGCTGTATGCCGCACCATCAAATCTACCTGTGTCATCAATAATCTTACATGTAATAATATCAACATTATCAATTAAAGCAAACATCAGTATAGAATTTTTATAAAAAGCATCACCGCTTATGGCATTATTTACGGTAATCTCGGAAGCATCTTTCATTATTAGATTAATGGTTATTCCATAGGGTGTCTTGGATGTTTGCAGTTCTACCTTATCACGTGTAATACCTTTAGGCAGACACATAGCATCTATTAGTGCAACCACCTTGCTGTTGTTACCTACATAAGGTGTTTTATTAGCAATTAAAATTTCTGCATTATATTCTGAATAAGCCTTCTGAACAGTTTGATCACTTTGTGGATTTGCTGTAAGTACTAAAATCAACAAACTAACACCAATAATTGCTGCTATACTGACCCAAAAAGCGGGTTTTTTATAAGCTAAAACATTTTTAATTCTTGATTTAATATCGCTCTCACCAAAGGCAAGAGGACTCCCCATTGCAAAGCCGCTTCTTTTAACAGAAAGTGAAAGCAGTGAATTGGAGTAAGTAACCCTAATATCTCTGCCCAGCTCTTTTAGTACGCTTTCATCACAAGACATTTCCATATCCTTGCTCATTAGTGCAAATGATAACCATATTATTGGATTAAACCAATGGATAATCAAAGCAAAAAATGCTATGGGTTTTATAATATAGTCCAACCTTCTTATATGTGTTTGTTCATGGGCTAAAATATATGACAGCTCACTTTCACTTAAGCCAGCAGGAATGTATATCTTAGGCTTAACAAAACCACATACAAAAGGGGTATTAATCTTATCAGTTTCAAATATATTATCTCTTATTAGTATTGATGTTTTCAGCTTGTTTCCTACTTTTACATAAGAAATAATACTATAGAGAATCAAAATTATTACACCAATAAGCCATATTATGCTAACAATATTCATTATGATTTGTATAAGGTTAACACTTTCTATCTGCATAGCAGAAGGCAGTAATGTATTAACAGTATTATCCATACCACTGCCTGCTGAGGTGTTTTGAACCGCCCCAGTATCAAGTAAAGCATAGCTTGCTGTATCTATTGCAGTAGTATACACACCTGCTTTAGTTCTAGCTTGCAGGAAGCCTAAGAAGCTAAAATTAGAATCGAAAGTAACAGGACACACAAGTCTTATTAATACCGCCGACCACAGTATATAAGAAAAAACCTTGGGTGCTTTTTTCAAAAACATCCTTATTATGATAACTGCAACAGCTACATAACTTGCAGTTATGCTCATTTTAAATATAGCCGTAAACAAATGTATCATTTTGCCGCCTCCTCTATAATGCGCTTAAGCTCTTCAGCCTCCTTCTTGCTAATCTTTCTTTCACCTAAAAAAGCTGTTAAAAACTGAGGCAGAGAGCCGTTAAAGCTTTTTTCTATTACCATTTGGCTTTCATGCCTTTGGGCATCCTCTTTTTTTATAACCGAGGAAACAATGGCAGCCTCATTTTTAAGTATTCCACGCTCACAGAGCTTTCTTAATACTGTATAGGTAGTGGACTTTTTCCATCCTAGTCTTTCAAAGCTCAGCTTTACAAGCTCCGTTGAATTAATGGGCTCATTTTCCCAAATCAGATTGGCAAATTTATATTCTGCATCAAATAGTTTGTATGTATCCATGCTTTCACCCCTAATAAGTTTATTGTAATAGACCTTATACATTTAGTTTATTGCAATAAACCTAATTTGTCAACAGTGGAAATTTAACGCAAGCAAAAAACACAAAAAAACTTCTGATGTCACATATACCATCAGAAGTTTCTTGTTATCTGAAATCTATAATTTGTTGATTCAAATATCAAATCTGTTAGTTATTCAATAAATTCTGCTTGAAAAAAGAAATAA
>CALGKJ010000236.1 GCA_937930535.1 uncultured Clostridia bacterium | reverse complement strand
TGATATAATACAATTAAATGTCATGCGAAGTTAAATTATTTAACCAATTCTATATCAATATAGTAAGCAAAGTAATACATGGTAAATATATAAAGCATATTAAGCTAAAAATGTCTAATGCAATATTTGTGATAGGAGGGGAGTTGCAGACTTATTCTGTGAGGAAAAATTATTTCAATAATAAGACTATATAATCCATTAATAAATGAAAAGGAGAAATATGTTATGAATATGTTGAAGAAAAAGAGAGATTTCTTAACAATTAGTGATTTTTCAAAGGATGAGATCTTAGAAACTATTGAACTTGCAGAGAAATTGAAATATGAAACAAAAAATGGTATACAACACCATCATCTAACAGGAAAAACCTTGGGTATGCTTTTTAGAAAAGCATCAACAAGAACAAGAATATCCTTTGAGGTTGGAATGTATCAATTAGGAGGAAAGGCTTTATTTTTAGATGCAAATGATACACAAATGAAGAACGGTGAAATTATACAAGATACTGCAAGAGTACTGTCTCGTTATCTGGATGGAATAATGATAAGAACATATTCTCACAAGGAAGTTGAGGATTTAGCAGAGTATTCTTCTATTCCAGTAATAAATGGTTTGACAAATGACCAGCATCCATGTCAGGTTATGGCAGATTTGATGACTATAAAAGAGTACAAAAATAAGCTTGAAGGGCTTAAGACAGCATTTATTGGCGATGGTCATAATATGGCTAACAGCGTAATTGAAGGCTGCTTAAGGGTTGGAATGGATATTGCAGTAGCAACACCAAAAGGCTTTGAGCCAGCAAATCATATACTAGAAAAAGCTAGAGGAATAGAAAAAACGTCAAGTGGAAGGCTGTATTTATGTAATGACCCTAAAGAAGCGGCAGCGAGTGCAGATGTTGTCATTACTGATGTTTGGGAAAGCAGAGGAATAGAAGAGGATAAAAATATAAGAAGGAAATTGTTTAAGGATTTTCAAATTAACAGTGAGCTTATGAAAATAACACAAAAGGATGCAATGGTATTACATTGTTTACCTGCTCGCAGAGAAGAAGAGATTACTACAGAAGTTTTTGAACAGCATCAAAAAGAAATCTTTGAAGAGGCTGAAAATAGACTACACGTGCAAAAAGCTATTCTGGTTAAGCTAATGAGCTATAATAACCACTAAATTCAGCAGAAGGGGGATAGCCTAGATGGGACAATTATTAAAGCTGGATAAGAAAAATATTGAAGATATATATGCACTAACCCATATGCAAGAGGGGATGCTGTTTCACTATTTAATGCAAACTGAAGACGACCAATATTTTGAACAATTGAGTTTGGAGATATCAGGTTTAATAGATATAGATACTTTTCGTAAGGCATGGGATTACGTTGTAAAGTCAAATGAAGCACTCAGAACTATATTCAGATGGGACAAGCTTGAAAAACCTATTCAAATAGTATTAAAGGAGCACAAGACGAAAATTCTTGTACATAATCTTACAACAAAAACTAATGAAACTAAAGAAAGCTTATTAAACGAAGTCCTAAATATAGACAGAAGTAACAAATTTGATTTAAGAGATGTTCCTTTTAGAGTAACCTTATGCATACTTGAAAGCTGTAAGCATCAAATGATTATAAGCAGCCATCATATATTATATGATGGCTGGAGTACTGGAATTATACTAAAGGAGTTTTTTGAAGCTTATAATAGCTTAAGCAGCAAAACTGTGCTTAATGCATTGCCCAAAAACAGATTTAAGCAATTTGTCGGGCAAATACAGAGCGAAGACAAAGAAAAACAAAAAGCATATTGGGAAGAATACTTTAGAGATTTTGATAAACCAACTCTTTTATTTTCTAATTTTCAGACTGATGAGCAAGTACCATGCTTTGACAGATTTCAATATGCTATTAAGCATGATATAACAGAGAATATTAATAGCTTTGTCAAAGAAAGAAAAATAACCTTAGCAGCTTTACTATATAGTATATGGGGAATACTGCTTCAAAGATATACAAACAAAGATGATATAGTATTTGGTACAACAGTATCGGGAAGAAAAAGTCCCATAAAAGGAATAGAAAATATAGTAGGATTGTTTATTAATACAATACCCCTAAGGATTAGTAAAAATATCAACACCAAGCTTGCAGAGCTTTTGAAAGATGTAAATGACTCAATCATATCCAGAGAAGATTATGAAAATACACCTCTTGTAAATATAAAAAAATACGGCAACTTAGAAGGTTATAAAGAACTCTTTAATACTATTGTTGTAATAGAAAATTATCCCTTGGATAAGGTCTTGAGTAATAACAACAAGCATAATCTATCAGTCAACTCTTATTCTATTTACTCAAAAACAAACTATAATTTAACTGTAGGGATTAATACCTTTGATGGGATAAAAATAGAACTATTATATAATAAAGCTTTGTTTATACCTGCCATAATAGAAAATATTTGCAGGCATTTTGAGGCAATAGTTTTAGAAATCATCCAAAATCCAGAGAAATCAGCAGATGAAATTAATATACTAACTGACTATGAAAGAAAACAATTGCTATATGATTTTAACAATACCTGCTTAGATTATCCAAAGGAAAAGCTGCTTCATGAACTATTCCAAGAACAGGTACAAAAAACTCCAGATAATACAGCCGTAGTATTTAATGGTATCTATTTAACTTACAGAGAGTTAAATGAAAGATCAAACCAACTGGCAAGACATTTAAAGGAAAAGGGAGTAAAAACAAATACAATAGTAGGTATTATGGCAGAACGTTCTATTGAGATGATAGTAGGAATAATGGGGATACTAAAAGCCGGAGGAGCATATTTACCAATAGATCCATTGTATCCTCAAGGCAGAATTGAATTTATGCTGAAAAACAGCAATATAAACATACTGTTAACACAAGTACATCTAAATAACATAGATGAAAATGATATATATATTGTTGATTTAGAAAATGAACAATTATATAAAGGTGATAACTCAAACTTGCAAGGTACAAGCTCCCCTGAAAGCTTGGCTTATGTAATATACACATCAGGAACAACTGGTAATCCAAAGGGCGTTATGGTAGAACACAAAAGTATCTCTAGCTCTATCCAATGGAGAAAGAATGAGTATCGTTTAGGCACTACAGATAATGTACTCCAATTATTTTCCTTTTCTTTTGACGGATTTTTAACAAGCTTTTTTACTCCTATTGTATCAGGTGCAAGAGTTTTTATATTAAAAGACGAAGAAGCTAGAGATCCAATATCCATTAAGAAGCATATTTATTATGACAAAATAACTCATTTTATCAGTGTTCCATCACTATATTGGTCTATATTAGAAGCCTCTACTCCACAGGAACTGGAATTTCTAAAGATAGTTACACTAGCTGGAGAAAAGGTCAACCAGCATATTATTAAAGCAAGCAAAGAAAAAAATAGCAATATTGAAATAGCAAATGAATACGGACCTACCGAAGGAAGCGTAGTCTCAACCATCGCAAGAGATTTAGACTATAAGTCTATAATAAACATTGGAAAGCCTGTAGCCAACAGAAGAATTTATATAGTAAATAGCACATATAACCTACAGCCAATAGGGGTAGAGGGAGAGCTGTGCATAGGTGGAGATGGTCTGGCAAGAGGATATCTAAATAACCAAGAGCTGACCAAGGAAAAGTTTATTGATAATCCTTTTAAAAATGGAGAGAGGATTTATAAAACAGGAGACCTTGCAAGGTGGCTGCCAAATGGGACTATTGAGTTTATTGGCAGAATAGACAATCAAGTAAAAATAAGGGGATATAGAATAGAGCTGGGTGAAATAGAAAACAGACTGCAAGAGTATGAATGTATAAATGAGGCAGTAGTCACTGTAAAAGGTATCGAAAATAATATACTTTGCGCCTATATAGTATCAAGCCAAGACATAGACACAGCTAAGCTAAAGATGCATTTATCGAAGAAACTGCCAGAATACATGATACCTCCTTATATTATCAGGTTAGAAAAGCTGCCTTTAACTCCAAATGGCAAAAAAGATATAAAAGCACTGCCAGATCCAGCATTGAGTATGAGTTTGTCTGATGACTATGAAGCACCACGAACAAAGCTGGAGAAGGACATTTTGAAAATATGGCAGGAAGTACTGGGAATAAATGAAACTAGAGGAATAAATCACAGCTTTTTCGATTTAGGAGGTCATTCCTTAAACGCTGCCAGCCTTGCGGCTAAAATACATAAATTGCTGGATGTAGAAATTCCTTTACAGCAGATATTTAAAAATCCAACCATAAAGCAGCTTGCAGACTATGTTGATGCTGCTAAACAAAGTATATACACCTCAATAAATGAAGCAGAGGAAAGAGAGTACTATCCATTATCCTCAGCACAAAAGAGACTTTATATATTAAATCAGTTAAATAAGAGAAATACTAATTATAATATGTCCTCAGCACTAATTATAGAAGGCTCGTTAAATAAAGAAGACCTTGAAAACGTCTTTAAAAAGCTTATAGAAAGGCATGATAGCCTGCGAACAAGCTTTCATATAATAGATGAACAGCCAATGCAGAAAATTCACAAAAGCATAGAATTTGAAATAGAATACAAAGAGGCAGCGGCAAATAGTATAGAAACGGAAATACAGGAATTTATTAAGCCCTTTGATTTAAGCAAAGCTCCGCTATTCAGAGTAAGTGTAATGGGTCTTCCAAACCAACAGCATTGCTCCGAAGACATGCAGAATCGTAAGATTCTGCCAAACAATCAACATCTTTGCTCCGAAGACATGAAGAATCGAATGATTCTTCCAAACAATCAACGTATGTTGATTGTCGATATGCATCACATAATATCAGATGGTGTTTCTACGAGCATTTTAATATCGGACTTTTCAAAAATGTATAATGAGGAACAGCTTCCGCCTATAAGAATACAGTATAAGGATTATGCAATATGGCAGCAGCAAAATTTAAAAACAGAAAAATTTAAAAAGTTGGAAGAGTACTGGCTGGGTAAGCTTAAGGGAGAGCTGCCTGTATTAAATTTACCAACAAATTATCAACGACCAGTGGTGCAGAGCTTTGAAGGCGATGACCTAGATCTTAAGATAGACAAGGTGTTGACTAAAAAGCTAAGAAATATGCTTAGAGAAGAAGAAATCACATTATACATGCTGTTATTAGCTGGATACAATATATTACTATCAAAATACTCGTCGCAGGAAGATATAATAGTTGGAAGTCCAATTGCTTCTCGGAATAACATAGAGCTGGATAATGTTATTGGAATGTTTGCGAATACTCTTGTAATGAGAAACTACCCTGAAAAGGATAAAACAGTTAGGGATTTTCTCCAAGAAGTTAAAGAAAACTGTTTAGAGGTTTATGAAAACCAAGATTATCAGTTTGAAGATTTAGTTGATAAGCTTAATATTAAGAGGGATACAAGCAGAAATCCAATATTTGACGTAATGTTTACAATGCATAACGTGAATCTTACAGATATAAAAATTAAAGGACTTAAAGTCATACCCTATGAATTTAAGGATAATACATCTAAATTTGACTTGATGCTTACTGCACTAGAAGAAAAAGAAGAAATCAGTATAAACCTGCAATATTGTACAAGACTATTTAAAAGAGAAACCATAGAAAGAATGGGCACACACTTCATAAATATACTAGAAATGATAGCAAAATCACCAGAAACAAAAATACATGAAATAGACATGTTAGATGAGGAAGAAAAGAGAAGGCTATTAATAGACTATAACAACACAAATGCCATATATCCCAGTGAATTTACTATACAAGAGCTATTTGAAGAACAGGTAGAAAAAACACCAGAAAATATAGCAGTAGTATATGAAGATAAGGAACTTACCTATAGAGAGCTAAATGAAAAAGCTAATCAGCTTGCAAGAACACTAAGAACAAAGGGTGCAGATAGAGAAGCTGTAGCAGCAATAATGGTGGATAAATCTGTAGAAATGATAATAGGGATCCTTGGAGTCCTAAAGGCTGGCGGATGCTATATACCAATTGACCCTGAGTACCCAAAGGACAGAATAGAATATATGCTGAAGGATAGCAATGCAAATATACTGCTGACTCAGTCACACCTTATTTCTCCGCTGACCTTTAAAGGAGACATCCTTGACCTAGAAGATAACAGCATATATAAAGGGCATAACACCAATTTGGAAATAGTAAATAAAGCTCAGGATTTATTGTATTTAATATATACCTCTGGTTCAACTGGAAAGCCAAAGGGAACCATGCTTGAGCATAGAAACCTAGTAAATCTGGTAAGCTTTGAATTTGATAAAACAAACATAAAATTTAATACAAAGGTTCTCCAATTTACAACAATAAGCTTTGATGTATGTTATCAGGAAATATTCTCAACCCTTTTAAGCGGCGGAGAATTACATATTATTGATAATAAAACAAAAAGAAATGCGGATGAGCTGCTAAGATTTATTGATGACAGCCATATTGAGACTGTTTTTTTGCCAACCTCATATTTTAAGTTTTTGATGAGCAATGAAAAATATATTGACAAACTATCCGACAAAATCAAGCACATAATTGTAGCAGGAGAACAATTGATAATTACTGAGGAAATGAAGAAAAAGCTAAAGCAAAATAACATATATCTTCATAACCACTATGGACCATCAGAAACCCATGTAGCAGCAATGTATACAATATACCCAGAAAGTGATATAGAAACAATACCGCCAATAGGAAAACCAATAGCAAATACCAAGCTTTACATACTAAGTAACGATAAACATATACAGCCTATTGGA
>CALGKJ010000235.1 GCA_937930535.1 uncultured Clostridia bacterium | reverse complement strand
TTTACATTGGTAAATTATACCTAAATGCTTTGTTTTAGCAAATTTTCAATGTTCAATCCCATATACATATTCTAATTTCTATGTTTTACTATTTATCTGGAACACATATCCATTTTTATTCAATTTGCTGTACATCTACTTATACTATTTCATATGCGTTAACTTAAGCCAAGTTATAGCAATATGCTGTAAATATAACTTTTCGGAAGTTGTTTACATCCACGAAGCTTAACCCAAGAGGCAGCACAGTAATTTATATGAAATACCTCAATATAATAAATATCATATAATGTTACTTGTTTCATATTCTTAAGGTGCTGCTTTTGTAAACAACTGTAGAAAAATTATATTTACAGCCAGAGATTTGTAAAATTAGAGCTTAAGTTAACGCATATGATACTTATTTAAAATATTAAAGCTAAATATTCCTTTGACTAGAATATTCAGCTTTGATTCGTCATTAGTTCTTTACTCCTGACATGGATACTCCTTCAATAAAGTACTTCTGTAAGGTAAAAAATATAATCATTACAGGAGCCAGAACGATCAGCGATGCCGCCATGAAGCTTTGCCATTCCATACCATTTGAGCTTTGAAAGGTTCTAAGTCCTATTTGCAGGGTGTACATAGCTTCTTTACGTAAGTATAATAATGGTCCCATAAAATCATTCCATTTACCATTAAACTCAAAGATTGCAATAGCTGTCAGTGCAGGCTTCATTAGCGGAATAATAATTCTCCAGAATATCATTATTTCGTTTGCTCCATCAATACGAGCTGCCTCGGAATAGTCATTAGGTATCCTTAGTATAAATTGTCTTAAGAGAAATACATTAAATGCCCCTGCAAAGAAAGAGGGTACAATCAATGGAAGAAAAGTGCCTATCCATTTTAGCTTTGCAAAAAGTAAATATGTGGGAATCATAGTAACAGAACCAGGTATCATCATAGTGCCTAATAAAACAGCAAATAATACTTTTTTCCCTCTGAAATTAATTTTGGCAAAACCATAAGCAACCAAAGAATTTGATATTAATGCACCAATTACGCATGATACAGTAATAAAGACTGTATTTCTCAGATATACATTGAAGGGTGCTGAATTCCAAGCCTTAGAAAAATTTCCCCAAGCCCAGTCTCTAGGTATAAAGCTTGTATTTGTGAAAAGCTCTGCATCAGATTTTAGTGCTGTTGACAGCATCCATACAAGGGGAATAAGTATAACAATAGCACCCAATATTAGAATAAGGGTAGCAAGACTTGTGGATATAAGCTCCATCCTTTTCTTGCTTCTAAGCCTTTTGTTAACAGTATTTGTATTATAGCTACTTGCAGACATTATTTTGCCCCCCCTTCGTAGTAAACCCATTTCTTAGAAAAATACATTTGTATTGCAGTAAATACCATTATGATTAAAAATAATACCCAAGCAAGAGCGCAGGCGTAACCCATCTGCAATTCTTCAAACGCCTTATTATACAAATATACATTATAAAATAAAGTTGAACCAGCCGGTCCACCTTTTCCCTTAGAAATAATAAATGCAGTATCAAAAACCTGAAGGGCACCATTAATTCCTGTTATAGTTACAAATAACATAGTGGGCGAAATCATCGGCAGTGTAACATGAAAAAATCTTCCTATTCTGCTTGCACCGTCAAGCTCAGCCGCCTCATATAGATGTCTTGGTACATCTTGTAATGCAGCAAGAAATAAAACCATACTGCCTCCAACACCCCACAGCCTCATAATTATTAATGCAGGCTTTGACCAATTGGGGTCGGAAAACCATGCAGGACCTTGGATACCTAGTATTCCAAGTACGTTATTAATTAAGCCGCCCACAGGAGCAAAAATCCACATCCAAAGAAGGGTAACAGCAACTCCAGACAAAACAGAGGGAAGATAATAAATAGTTCTAAATATCCTAACTCCTTTAACCTTCATATTCAAAAGCAAAGCAAGCATTAATGCCAAAGTAATTGCCAAAGGCACACTAAACACAGCATAAAACGCCGTATTCTTTAAAGCTGTAATAAAATTAGCATCACGAGTGAAAATACTAATATAGTTTTTGAACCAAATCCATTTTTGTATAGACGTTATATCATAGTATGTAAAGCTGGAATATAAAGAAAATAGCATAGGCCACAAAACAAAAACAGAAAATCCAATGATCCAAGGAGAAATAAATAAATATCCTTTTATATTAGTTTTTGCTTGTGAACTTAATAAGCGTTTACTTCTTCTTTTCATCTCGCCCTTTGTCCCCCTTAAAGAGTTGGCTGACGAAAAATTCGTCAGCCAAAGACCTCTATTATATTATTTTTTTGCTTCCTCGTTGTCTTTTATCATTTGTTCTACTTCTTTTTGAGCGAAATCTAACGCTTCCTTTGGAGTCTTAACGCCTGCTGCCATAACATCCTCTACTGCTTTACCCTTAGCACCGCCTGCATCTGGAGCATAAGGATGTCTTCTTGCAACATGTGTATATATCATTAAATCTAAAACAGACTGCCACGCTGGTATTTCTTTAAGTGAAGGTTCTTCATTAGCTGCTTTATTTATCATAACGTCTCTTTGTTCTTTAGCCCATCTGGAGGTTGCCCATTCGCCGCTCATGAACTTAACAAACTCAGTCGCCTCAGCAACATGCTTTGATCCCTTTGGAACTTCTATTATGAAGCCGCCGCCTGCTGCTCCAAGCTCTTTTGCTGAAGGTCCTGCTGGCAGTGGAGCAACTCCATAATCCATATCAGGAGCATATTTATTTAGAGTAGCTATATAGTTACATACATTACCTAACATAGCAACCTTGCCAGTTATAAATAGGTCATTTGCACCGCTTCCTAAATCTGCATATGAATTATATATGTTTTGACCGTATCTGTCTCTCCATTTTGCCATCCACTCAAGTGCTTCAACGTTTTGCTTTGAGTTAAGCATAGGAACATTAGGATTCATGAAATCATCAAACAGATTTCCGCCGTTACCTATAGCTATTGTATCAAAACCAAAGTTTCCAAGGGTTGGAATGAAAGCAACTGTTGAGTAGCTGCCGTCTGCGGCTTTTTTATCCAGCTTGTCAGCAACAGCAAGCATTTCATCCCAAGTTTTTGGGAACTCATTTATACCTGCGTCAGCAAACATCTTCTTGTTGTAGAAAACTAATCTTGTATCAGTGTTAAAAGGAAGTGCATATACTTTACCTTCATATACTACTGTATCCCAATAGTTTTCATAGTACAAGTTCTTTATATCATCTGTTATATATTTTGTTATATCTTCAACTTGATTTCTTGCTGCTTTGATACCAACAGCTTCAATAGGCTGTATAACTGCGTCAGGTGCATCTCCTGCTGTAATTGCCGCTGTCAGTTTTGTAGACATATCGCCAAAAGGAACAAAGGTTGCCTCAACCTGAATGCCTTTATCCTTGTATCGAGCATTAAATTCATCAATAATAGCTGTAATCGTAGGTTTTCTTTGCTCAGATCCCCAGTGATGCCAGAACTGAATTGTTACTGTTTTCTTCGGTGCAGGAGTCCCCTCCGAAGCTGCCGGAGTTTCATCCTTTTTTGCCGTACAGCCTGCAAAAACACTTAACGCGATTACTAATGCAGTAATCAATGAAATGATTTTTTTTGCCTTCATGTTTCATCCTCCTCATAATTCTACTTTAAACGTTTCATAAATTGAGTTAAATTTACACTTATTAAAGCCTTCAAACGTATTTTCATGCCTGTTATTATTAAAATATGTAAATTTAGCTGCATCTTAACTTATTTAACGTTTCATTTATATAAAACAATAGTATCATTCTTGTCGCTTGATGTCAATATATAAACAATTGATGCCTTTATAAATGTGTATAAATATATTACATACACTTTATTGCAACTGTTATTTGTATATTATAAAAGCAGTTGTTCAGCAAATATTACCCTATAGGCATTTATCTGCATATAGATATTTATATAAATAATGCTAAATAGAAATCTCTTTAAAACTGCCTTTTAAGGAGGTATAAAGCTTTTTATAAACAGGATAATACTTTTCATAAATAAGCACCTCTGTGCTTTCAGGGCTCTGAGCACTTATTGTCTTTATTGTTGCTTCGCAAGCTTCGGATACACTGTTATAAATGCCGGCTCCAACACCCGCAAGCAAGGCAGCACCAAAAGCAGGTCCCTCTGAGGAATTAATAGTTGTAACCTCTTTATTAAACATGCTTGCCTGCATTTGCCGCCAAAAGCTGCTTTTGCCGCCTCCCCCGGAAGCTCTTACTTCTGTAACAGGTATACCCATAGACAATATAATCTCCATACAATCCTTCAGGGAATAGCTTACTCCTTCCATAACTGCTCTTAGCATATGGGGTTTTGTATGACGTGCAGATACGCCGAAAAAAACACCCTTTGCATAAGGATCTAAATGCGGTGTTCTCTCTCCCATCAAGTATGGAAGATATATCAACCCTTGACAGCCAGTCTCTATATGCTCAGCTTCCTTTGTCATCAAGTCATAAGCATCTATCATCATACATTTTGCTGCGTCAATTTCACTTATACAAAAGTTATCTCTGAACCATCTTAGTGAAAGCCCCGCACTCTGCGTTACCCCCATAATATGCCAAGCATTGGGTACTGCATGACAGAATGTATGTACTCTGCCCATTGGATCAATAGTAACCGAATCTGTAAATGCAAAAACAACTCCTGAAGTTCCTATTGTAGAGGATACAATCCCGCTTTTTACTATGCCATTGCCAACAGCTCCTGCTGCCTGATCCCCTGCTCCGCCGGCTACAGGTGTTTCAGCCATAAGTCCTGTAAGCTCTGCTGCTGTCTTACTGATACGACCGCTTATTTCATAGGATTCATATACCTCTGCCAGCAAGGCTTTGTCAATACCAAGCTTTGAAAGCACCTCATTACTCCAGCATCTATTAGGCACATCTAAAAGCTGCATACCGCTGGCATCTGATACTTCAGTTGCAAATTCACCTGTAAGCATATACCTAATATAATCCTTCGGTAACAGTATCTTCTTTACCTTTGCATAGTTTTGAGGCTCATTATTCTTTACCCATAAAATTTTTGATGCTGTAAAGCCAGTTAAGGCAGGATTTGCAGTAATCTCAATCAGTCTTTGTTTACCCACTCTTGCGGTGATTTCATCACATTCTTTTACTGTTCTCTGGTCACACCATATAATAGATTTTCTTATGACCCTTCCCTCTGAATCCAGCATTACAAGTCCATGCATCTGACCTGATAAACCAATTCCTTTTATATCACAGGGATTTACTCCGCTTTTTTGCAATACTTCCCTGACTGTAGTAACAGCAGCATTCCACCAATCCTCTGGTGCTTGCTCTGCCCACCCATTATTAAGCTGGTAAAGTGGATACTCGGCTAAGGATGATGCAATAACAGCTCCGCTTTCGTTAAATAAGACTGTTTTAGTTCCCGAAGTGCCTATATCGATTCCCAATAGATAAGACATTAACATCCCTCCGTTACTCAACCTCTGTGATATATCTGTTTAGTATCTGTTCAAGGAATTCCTGTCTGCCTGATTTATTGGATATTTGACTTTGTGCTAGTGCATGTCTTTCAAGCTCGGCAAAGCCAACCTTTCCTGTTAATATATCCTTTCCGATTCCAATTTCATAGCTGCTATATCTTTCTTTTATAAACTTTTCAAAAACTCCGTCAGTATAAAGCTTATGAGCCACCTTCAAGCCCCTTGCAAAAGAATCCATGCCGGCAATATGTCCATATACCAAATCTGCTGGTTCAAAGGAAGCACGTCTTACCTTTGCATCAAAATTAAGTCCGCCCTTATACAAGCCTCCGTTTTTTATTACCTCATACATTGCCAAAGTTGTATCGTATATGTCTGTAGGAAATTGATCTGTGTCCCATCCAAGCATTGAGTCACCTTTATTTGCATCTATACTGCCTAGAATACCATTTATTCTGGCAAAATGAAGCTCATGCTGAAAATTATGTCCTGCCAAGGTTGCATGATTTGCCTCTATGTTTACCTTAAAATAATCCTGTAATTGATACTTTTTAAGAAAAGCCATAACAGACTGGGTATCAAAATCATATTGATGCTTTGCAGGCTCTTTAGGCTTTGGTTCTATCAAAAACTGTCCAGTAAAGCCAATTTGCTTTGCATAATCAACAGCCATATGTAAGAATCTTGCAAGGTTTTCCAGTTCAAATGCCATATCTGTATTCAGCAGGGTTTCGTAGCCTTCTCTTCCACCCCAAAAAACATAGTTTTCGCCTCCTAGGGCTTTTGTTACCTCCATTGCTTTTTTCACCTGAGCTGCTGCATATGCAAAAACCTCTGCATTTGGTGAAGTTGCCGCTCCATGAACATATCTAGGATTGGAAAAACAATTTGCAGTACCCCATAAAAGCCTTATTCCTGTCTGCTCCATGAGAGTCTTTGCATAGTCTGCCATCTCGTCCAGGTTTTTATTGCTTTCTGCCAAGCTTGCTCCCTCTGGTGCTATATCCCTATCATGAAAACAGAAAAAGGGTATGCCCAGCTTATCCATAAGCTCAAAGCCTGCTTCCATTCTGCGCTTAGCATTTTCCATCTGATTGGCTGTCTCCCATGGTCTTACCATCGTACCTGCACCGAATGGATCTGAACCAGTTCCGCATAGAGTATGCCAGTAAGCCATTGAAAACCTTAACCACTCCTTCATGGTCTTATCGCCAATCATCTCATTTTCGTCATAATAGCGAAAGGCATAGGGGTTGTCAGTTTTCCTTCCCTCAAACTTAATTTGTGGAATATCCTTGAAATATTGATTCATATTAGTGACCTCCTTTCTTTAGTTAATCAATTCTAACAAGAATTTACTTTTACGTCAACAGCTTATAATTAAATTGGATATTCAAAAAAAACATAAAGCTGACACAAAAACCTAGTGTCAGCTTTATGTTTTTTGATCATTTGCTTTAAAGACGATATTACAACTACGTTGCACTATCGTAATTTTAACGAGTTCAGAAGGGGATTTATAACACCACTGAAACTTATTTTCTTTAGTATATTCACCCCCACTTATATAAGCGTCAGACTTCCCTTCTGACCATTCGTTAAATATGAATATCTCTTTTCTTGTATAACAAATAAGTAATAGCGGTACAAGCAGTTATTATTACTAAGGATAGCAATAAATATATGGGTTCAAAGCTTCCTGACCCCATTACCTGCGCTGTTTTAAAATATTTGAAGGGTGTTAAAAACTCAAGAAAATCAAGCTCTTTGTAAAGATCAATTGCTACTGATAGCATAAATGCAGATAAAAGTATTGTTGAGGCAAGGGAGGTTGATTTTTTTGTATTTCTTGTAAAAGCCCCAATACCTGCACCTAATGCCAGGAATATTACCTGTATTATAAATAAAGCAAGCATTAGGTTTAAAATCTGGCTGCTAATAGAATTTCCTTTATTGTAAATGGAAACGATTAATATAGATGATACTAAAGTCACTATATTTAGAATTACTATATTAATAAAGGCGGCTGTCAGCTTAGCAGTAATTACCCTAGCTCTTACAACAGGCTTTACAAACAAGAAATCCGCAGTTTTGTCCCTTTCCTCCTTGGCTATTATTACTGCGCCAAGCATTACTGCATGGATTCCTCCAAGCAGCATAAAATAGAGAAAAAATATACCATAAAATCCCGATATGGAGGTTAAATCCAAGCCGCTTATACCAAAAATACTTTTTATAGCAGACGGCATCTGATCAAAAAGCTCATTTATACCTTGTCCTGCGGCTTCGAAGCCTGAATATTTAACCATTCCCACGTAAATTAAAAAAATCATGCTTAGAGACCAAATAATAATGGATTTTAAATTAGCCCGAAGCTCTCTCAATAGGATATTCATTAAATAACCTCCTTTCGATTATACTGAAGGTATGTCTTTTTTGTTATATATGATATAGGTGAAGGCTGTAAAAATTATAATCAGTGCAAGATTTACAGCTATAAAGTTACCCTTGAGACTGGCAGTTTCAATTATTTGTGCTGTATCAAAATACGCAAAGGGGGTAATATAAGCCAGCTTCTCATCTGCCAGTGATTGATTCAGCAGCTGCAATATAAAAAAGCCAAATACCACGCCCATAGTTATAGGTAAAACTGTCTTTATCTTTTTCATAATGACTGACAGAAGCAGACCAAAGGCAATAAAGAATAACTGTACTAAAAGTAAAGTAACATTTATGAGCATAAATACATTTTTGTCAAAGGGCTTATCGGAAACTATACCTGACACTATAAATGCCGAAGCAATAAATACTATGTTTTGAAGCAGCAGTAAAGTAACAGTACTCATAATTTTCGCAGTTACTATTGCAGTTCTTGAAATAGGCTTTGTAATAAGAAAATCTGCTGTCTTTTCTCTGATTTCCTCAGATAAAATAGATATACCTGATTTCATAGCATATATAGCACCGATTAAAAGTATATAGGTAAACAAGAAAGCATAATAGCCTGTAAGTGTTGACATATCCAAGGTATTCAGACCTAATGCTCTTGCCAGCTCCGGCGGAAATTTGCTTAGAACCTGCTGCATTAATGCAGCGTCCTTTGAGATAATCGGGAACATAACCATAAACATTGCAAGCAGTGATATCATCCCGATTGTCCAATAAATAGCTGACCTTGCTGACATTTTTAGCTCTTGAATATAGACATTCATTGACTTATGCCTCCTTTTCGTAGTAGTGCATAAATATTTCCTCTAAGTCAGGCTCTTCAACAATGAGATTACTTATTGTTTTATCATGTATTTTAGCTATAACCTTATTTATATCGCCGCTGAAAATAAAATTAACAGTGGTTTTGTCAACTGATAAATCGCTGACACCCTCCAGCTTGAAATATTCAGCAGTAACAGCTTCCTTCATTTCTATTCTAAACTTTTTATAGTTTGCACTTTGCAGAGTATGAATATCATCAACTCTAACCATTTTTCCATCCTTTATGATTCCTACTCTGTCACACATCTTTTGGACTTCACTTAAAATATGCGATGAGAAAAGTACTGTTGCACCTTTTTTATTTTCTTCATTAATCAAGTCGAAGAACTTCTGCTGCATAAGAGGGTCTAACCCGCTTGTAGGCTCATCCAGTATTATGAGCTTGGGACTGTGCAGCAGACCTTGAACTATACCGACCTTCTTTTTGTTTCCGTAGGACAAGTCATCAATTTTCTTTTTCAAGTCCAGATTCATTATCTCAGCCAGCTCATAAATTCTGCTCTTATTAACATTTTTATAAAAGCTGGCGGAGTACTTCAGCAAATCTATGACTCTCATATTATCATAATAAAAGACCTCAGAAGGCAGATAGCCTATTTCTTTTCTGATTTCCTCACCCTGTTTTATACAATCCTTGCCGAATATCTTTGCCGAACCGCTGGTTGGATATATAAGTGATAACAGTGTACGTATTGTTGTGGATTTACCAGCTCCATTCGGACCTATAAAACCAAAAATTTCTCCTTCCTTTACATCAAAGCTTACGTCAATTATTCCTCTTGATTTTCCGTAATATTTAGTCAGCTTATTAATTTCAATTACATTCATGGTAATCCTCCTTAAGCAGCAGTTTTATAAATCTCAGATTGACCACTTGGACAATAACTGATTAACTCTATTTTACATCAAATAAAAATTAGTTTCAAGCTATAATTTCTATACTTAACTAATTACATTGTAAACAGAAAAAAAAGCGGGGCTATTGTTCCAATAAAAGCGAGTAAGCCAACTCCCATGCCGCCAAGCTTATTATTACTGTTCCATAAGCTTTTTCCATATGTCCATGTATAATAACCAAAGCCTATAATTACTATTGCAACAATAAATTTCACTTAAGTACCCCTTTCCCTACTCCTCGTAGTCACTATCTAATATTGGCGATGAACCGTACATAACCCCAGTTCTCCTGACATTGAATTCTACCTCTACATTAATTTTTGCCTCCGGAAAATGCTTATGCCAGTCATATTCCTCCCACTCTTGTATAGTGTCGAAATAACCTGCAAATTTATATCCGAAATCAAATATATCAGACTTGAATTCTTTCTGTACCTTTTTAATAGTACGCTCGACACCTTTTTTAATACGCTCCTCAATCATTCTATTCAGCTCTTCGATCCTTTCCATGCTGTCGTAATTGATTCTGCTTTGTATTGCCCCCAGATCTCCCTCCATATTAAGCTTAATATTTATTACCGGTATGCCATCTTCAAAGTATCCCTTGATAACAGGTTTTCTTCCTATTCGTTTATCTACAACAATTGCATAACCGGGCTTATTTACATCCTCCAAGCTTACCAAGGCTCTTTTCAGCTTTCCAGTAATCATCATCAGATATCTGGTCTCATGAGCATTCAGATAACCTACCATTTTATCCGTCTTAAAAACAGCAGTACCTAAGAATTCCCTTTGAGCCGCTCCTTTCCTCGGTACTTCTCCAGGAACAAAATTATAGTATTCATTCAGAGGGGGATTGTCTGGCGGTTCATCCTGACTAAGATTATTAAAGTCATTAACCCCGGCATAGGCTGTAATGGCATTTTGACTTGGGGATAATATGTCATGGTAAAAATCAATGAAGGTTTCTTTTGAAAACAAACCGCTGTTCTCAGACTGTGTTACCATAAGCTCCATGGATTTGGTGGCACTAGCACCGATAGTAGATTTATTTGTTTTGATAAAATCTTCTGCCTTGCCCCTGCATACTACTACATGCATTATACGTCTTGTTTCTCGGTATCGCATCATTGGGGCAAGGTATTCTCCAACTCCCTTTCTTGCAAATTCCTCTGAAAATACAAGCATTTTGGTATGTGTCAAGGATATTCTTCTTGACACAGCTATATTAAGAAGGTTTACTCCTTCAAGGAGCGTTGATGCTTCAATAGTAGTAATAACAGTACCTTCCAGTTCTCCAGTTTTTGATATCTCTCCGCCGCCCCCCCCACCTTCACCACCGCCTCCAATCGCCCCTCCTGTAACACCCTTATAGGTGGGATATTGCAGTGTCATCCTTACTTTGTTCTCAACACCTATATCAACGCCGATTATCAAAGGATATATCATCTCGTCTATTTCAATTAAATCATTGCAGCCTGATAACACTAAACTGCTGAACAGCAGTAAACAAATTAATAGTCTAGATTTTCTCATCTTTAATGCTTCCTCCCTTTTTTCTTAATAGCAAAGAAATCAAAAGCACAATAATAGGACCTCCGAAAACCCATATTCCGCTGTACTGCCTGATTACTATCATATGTATCTCAATAACCTCTGACAAATTCTTTGGCAGAATTGCTAAAGTAAACAGCAAGATACCGAATACATATACTAGGGGCTTTTGGCTGGGTATATCAAAAACCTTGCAGTAAGTAGCCATTGACATATAAAAAGAGATAGATACAGTTACTACCGAACTTATAACCCATATAAATAAAAACAAAGACTCAACCCTCTGCACAAATCGACTCAAATAAATAATTCTTGACAATTGAAACATACCTGAAAGATTCTCACTGCCTATGGTATAGCTAAATGCCATTACATATAGCAAAAGACATATACTAAAAAAAGCTCCCCCGAACACTAGACTTATATACCCAGCTTTTTTAAAGGTTTTAGTATCCTTAAGGGTATTCATAGCCACTGCAAGCAGCATTACCTCTGCATATGCAGAGCTTCGCATGACCCCATTATACATTGTTGTATTAAGACCATACCCAAAAAAAGGCTTTATATTATCCACCTTATAATAAGTTGAAGCTAATATAAGTAAAATCCCCAAGCCTATCAGTACTGGATATATGCTTATATAGGATACTCTGGCAATTACCTCAAATCCTAAATATGCAAGCAGGATTGTAACACATATGAAGCTTGCAAATATAAGACTCGGAGGAGTATATGGAAGTACATAGGCTTTAAGTAATTCAAGAAATTCCCTTAAACTCATGGCTGAATAGTAAAGTATGAAAGCACTGAAGCCTAGACCAAGCGACTTGCCAATAAACCGTCCTAACACTATCTGAAATATTTCAATGATGTTTTTTCCGGGAAATCTTTTCATAAGTATATATACAAGAGTAAATAGAAGCATACTTGTTAAAAATGAAATTATAGTCATATACCAAGCCGCTGTACCTGTTTTTTTTACGACAACCGCTGTAGATGAATAAAATATTTTTGTTATTATTAGTAGTGTAGTTATACTTACAGCCTCAGCCAGACCAATTTTCCCCTCTTTAAGCATCTTCATCCCTCCTGCCATCATCTATATTTTTTCTCTCCTCAGATTCCGCATCCTCTTGTGCCCATTTTCTAGATATATTGGGCTGCCTCCTTACATCTAATGGATTTATATTATCAGGTCTTTTTTCCTGTTTCCATACTGGTTTTTTAAATATTAAATCTCCGCTGGTACTTGTTTTGGGCGCTGTTATAGAAAGGAATGGTACTCCAAAGGATTTCATATTTGATAACAACGCTATAACCGCAACCAATACAAGCCCTATACCATAAAAGCCAAGAAGAGCGGCTCCAAAAATAAATGCAAATCTAATAATTCTTACTGCAAAAGCCACACTGAAATTGGGAATAGCAAAATTTCCAAGTCCTGTAACAGCTACTATAATAATTAGTACAGGGCTTACAATATTAGCTTGCACTGCTGCCTGACCAAGTATCAGAGCACCAATAATTCCTAATGTGTTGCCTATAAGTCCAGGTATCCTTACCCCGGCTTCCCGAATCAGCTCAAAGGACAGCTCCATAAGAAGCACCTCTAACACCGTTGGGAATGGAACATTCTCCTTTGCACTTATAATTGCTATCATTAAATCAGTAGGTATCATCTCTGTATGATAACCTACCATTCCAATGTATAAGGCAGGCAGCAGTGCTGCCACAAAAACAGCAAAAATTCTTATCAGCCTAATTAGGGAGCCTACTGGCCATTTAAAAAAGGTTTCTTCTGGTGTATGCATAAAGGAGTGTAGTGTAACAGGAGCAATCAAGGCAAAGGGGGTTCCATCAACAATAATGGCAATCCTCCCCTCAAGCAGGTGTGAAGCCGTCCTGTCCGGCCTTTCAGTACTTAAAATAGTAGGAACTACTGTATAAGAACTATCTTCAATAAATTGCTCCAGCATACCGTCGCCCATAACCAAATCGGCACTGATGCCAGTCAGTCTCCTTTTTACCTCCTGTACAATAGCTGGGTTTATTATTCCATTTATGTATACAACCGCACATTGAACATTTGTTCTTTTGCCAACCTTAACAAATTCGGTGGTAAGATTTGTGTCTTTAATTAGTCTTCTTATTAAGGTTACATTAGTCCTTAGGTTTTCGTTAAATGCTTCCTGAGGTCCTCTTACCAAGCCTTCTGTCTGCGGCGTTTCAACGCCTCTTTTTTCAAAGCCCTTTGTCTCACAAGATAGATAGTAGCTGCAGCCGTCCACATAAAGGCAGGTGTTGCCTGATAATATCCCATATACAATATCCGCTGGCTTTGTGACCTTTTCTGCCTGGTTAGTTTCTAATACATTTTTCAGCAAAAAATCAAGTTGACTATCATTGCCCATATCAGGCAGATTAGTAAAGTTAAGCAATGGTCTTAGTATAAAGTTGTTAATGGTAACTCTATCCACCATACCGTCAATATATGCTATAAATGCTTTATACTTACCAGCCACAAGGAATTCACGCATAACAAAATCTTTATTCACTGGATAGTTGAATTTTTTAAATAAATACTCGATATTTGCCTGCATTATGGTTGATATATTGTTATCATCAGCATCAACCGAAAGATTTGTTGTCTCGCTTTTTATGCTGCTTTGCTTGCTATTGTTTTGAACATGCTTATCTTCCTCATTTATTTCAGGTATATAAAAATCGTTTATTTCCTTTTTTTCTTTATAGCTGATTAAAGAAAACAGATTATGTATAGAACTTTTCTTCTGCATTAAAAAACCACCTTCAGTAAGTTATATGAATAACTTGTGTTTTTCCATATTCTCTATGAAAATACTCATTTTTATACTTAACCAATTTGATACTTAATATGTATTATAGTGAAATAATAAGTATACTCAGGCTTATTTTTACAGCAGAAAGTGTTTTCTTATATCAAAAAATAAAAAACCTGCTGAGTTGTTCAACAGGTCTTTTGTATCTGCTATAAATCAAATAGTTTCAGCAGCTTGTCGACTTCTATAGTTTTACCTTTCTCATCCATTATTTCAACCTTTGCAAATATCCAGCCTTCAATGTTTGTGGGATCAGCTCCTGCATCAATGAATGGCTGCGGGTTTAGAACAAATACTATATCCTTATCATTGGTTGTTAAATCTTTTGCCCATTCAAACATATTTCCATTGCCCAAGGCTACTCCATAGTGATCAAATTTTTGATGATAACCTACAATATCTCTATGATTGTCTACAATTTTCTTGAAGGAATCAAGGGCTTTTGCATCATCTTTGTATTCAAAGCTTATACTGCCTATTTCTGCCTTTACTAAAATTCTGTTTGCTGCACTATCATAAGCGTATATATCTATAGGCAGCTTGCTTATATCAAGACCGGCATTTATAAAAGGTTTAGCGTCAAAATCAAGCATTAAATCCGGTTTATCCTGCGCACTGAAATCCTTGCCCCATAAAAATCTATCTCCTTTTTCGGATTCTAAAGTCCATCCATTATATGTCTGATCAAATGTTATTTTATCAGGAATAATGTTTAGTACTGCTTCAAAGGATGTCACAGCCATCTTTCCAATTACATCAGTTGCCTTACATGCTGTAAATACAAGTATCAGTATCAATGATAAAACTATTAATACGGCTCTCTTCTTCATTATATTTTCCTCCAATTTCTATCTCATCATTTTCTCTATAGTTTCTAAAAGCTCGTCCAATACTTCCTTTTCTCCAGCCTGTATTCTATTTAAAAGACAATTTTTAAGATGTCCCTCTAAAAGAAGCCTGCTTACTGACTTTAATGCAGAGTTAACTGCTGATATTTGATTCAGTATATCATCACAATATACATCCTTTTCAATCATTCCTTTGATTCCCCTAACCTGTCCTTCGATTCTGTTCAGGCGGGTTATCAAAGCATTTCTTGTCTTTTGCGTCCGGCTTGTAGTTCTGTGGCTGCAACCCTCGTGACACTCTGCACTGCTTATGCTGCAGTTCATATCGTCAACCTTTAAACTATCATCCATCATTCCATCACCCCATTTTGTTATCAGCTACATATTCTTTATTACTGCTACATCATACCCTGCATCCTCAACTACCGCTTGTAGTATTACATCATCAATATTATTGCTTAAATCAACTATTGCATACTTTTCCTTTAAATTTACATTTACGCCTTCTACACCTGCAAGCTCTTTTAATGCCTCCTCTACATGTCTTACGCAGTGCCCGCAGCTCATTCCCTCAATATAAATTATTTTTTTCATATTTATTCCTCCTTTTTTTGCTAATATGCTTTGAATCTTTTTAATCTTAAAGCATTTGTCAGAACTGACACCGAGCTTAGAGACATTGCCGCCGCTGCAAACACAGGATTTAATAAAGGTCCTCCAAACAAATGCAAAAGTCCTGCTGCCAAGGGTATACCTGCCACATTATACCCGAATGCCCAAAATAAGTTCTGCTTAATATTTCTTATGGTGCTTTTGCTTAGCTTTATTGCGGTAGGTACATCCATAAGGTCGCTTCTCATAAGTACTATATCCGCTGATTCCATTGCCACATCTGTACCTGAACCAATTGCTATGCCTATATCTGCCTGTGCCAGTGCTGGTGCGTCATTGATGCCGTCACCAACCATTGCCACCTTCCTTCCTTCTGCTTGCAGCTTCTTTACCTCATTTGCCTTATCTTGCGGAAGTACCTCTGCAAGCACTCTGTCTATACCAACCTGCTTTGCTATTGCCTCTGCTGTTCTTTTGTTATCACCTGTTATCATGGCTACTTGGATGCCCATTTTGTGCAGCCTTTCAATAGCCTTTGCACTGCTTTGTTTCACAACGTCTGCTACAGCAATAATTCCTGCCAGCTTGTTGTCTATTGCAATATACATAGGTGTCTTGCCTTCAGATGCCAGCTTATCCGATTGAGACTCCAGCTCCTCCAGATTGATTTTTTTATCTGCCATCAGCTTACGGTTTCCCAGCAATACTATTTTTCCATCCAGATTTACTTCTATACCATGTCCCGGTATAGCTGCAAATCTGTCAAGCTTAATAAGCTCAAGCTTCTCCTTTTCTGCGCCTCTCACTATTGCTTCTCCCAAGGGATGCTCCGAGCCTTTTTCTGCTGAGGCTGCAAGCTGGAGCAATCTGCTTTTATCTGTTATTTGTGTTGTTATTATATCCGTTACCTCAGGTTTACCTTCTGTTATTGTTCCTGTTTTATCGAAAACTATTGTATTAATCTTGTGGGCTGTCTCCAGTGCTTCTCCGCCCTTTATCAGAATTCCGTTTTCAGCACCATTTCCTGTACCTACCATTATTGCCGTTGGTGTAGCCAGTCCCAGAGCACATGGGCAGGCAATTACAAGCACTGATATAAATATTGTTAAAGAGAATACAGCGGATTCTCCGCTAATAAGCCATGTTAGTGATGATAATAGAGCTATTGCAAATACTATTGGTACAAAATATCCTGATACTATATCTGCCATCTGGGCTATAGGTGCTTTTGAGCCTTGGGCATCTTCAACAAGCTTTATAATCTGTGCAAGTGCTGTATCGCTTCCAACCTTGGTTGCTTTGAATTTTATAAAGCCGTGCTTATTGATGCTGGCTCCTATTACCTTATCACCCACACTTTTTTCTACAGGTATGCTTTCGCCAGTAAGCATTGATTCGTCTATGAAGGTATGACCCTCTATAACCTCTCCATCAACAGGCAGCTTTTCACCGGGTTTAACCAGTATAATATCTCCAACCTCTACTTCCTCAATGGGAATTTCTATTTCCTTATCGTCTTGTATTACTATGGCTGTCTTAGGCGACAAGCCCATTAACTTCTTTATAGCTTCCGAGGTTTTGCCCTTTGATACAGCTTCCAAAGCTTTTCCTAAAAGTATAAGTGTTATTATTACTCCTGCTGTTTCAAAATACAAATCGTCCACATGCTTAAAGTTTCCTGCATATATCTTATAGGTTGAGTAAAGACTGTATACAACTGCTGCTGCCGTACCCATGGCAATCAATGAATCCATGTTAGGGCTTCGCCTCCATATAGCCTTAAAGCCAACAGTATAAAACTTATAGCCTGCTATCACAACCGGAGTAACAAGACTTATTTGAACCAAAGAATACAAAAATGGAAATTGCATAGGCTCAAGCCAAGCAGGAAGAGGCCAGTTGAGCCACCATATCATAGGTCCCATTGCTATATACAGCAGGGGAACTGTAAATATTGCAGATATAATAAATTTAGTCCACAGTAAACGAATTTCTTTTTCTTTTCTAAGCTTATCTTCATCTACCTTACTGTTGGCATCAATCTCCAATGCCTTATATCCTGCCTTTGATATAGTTTGTTTTATCTCTGATAGTCTTACTTGCTTAGGATCATACTTAACCAAGGCTTTTTCAGTTGCAAAATTTACTGCAACCTCTTTCACACCTTGCAGCTTGCCTACAGCTCTCTCCACAGCCTTGGCACAGGCTGCACATGTCATACCTGATATTGGTATTGCTGCCTCCTTGTTTTCTGTTTCTACCACTGCTTGATAGCCAGCCTTTTCTACTGCTGTCTTAATAGCCTCAGCGTCAATTTTGCTTTCGTCATATTCAACAACCATTTTTTCCGTTGCATAATTTACATTCGCCTCTGAAACGCCATCAAGCTTCTTGACCGCACGCTCTGACGCTTTAGCGCAGGCTGCACATGTCATGCCTGTTATTTTTAAGGTTTCTGTTTTCATGTTTTCCCCTCCCATACCCCTGTTATGTATATTTATATCAACAAATTATGAAGATTTTATGTAGATAGATAGTATTTACTTCATTTTTTGATTATACCATACCCCCTATATGTATGTAAATCTTTTAGTGCATTTGTTTGTTTATATAATTCCCTAAATTTAATACAAATATAAAAGCTACCTGACTATGGGTAGCTTTTATATTTGTATTAAATTTTTATAAATTGTATTTTTCTAAAGCTATTCATTTTTTATCCATTTTGAAATGCTCCACTTACTCTTTGTTTCCCCATTTACAGCTCGGATTCTGAATATATTAAAGCCCTCAAGCTTTTCTATTTGGTATTTGTAAGCAGACCCTTTAACAGCTGTGATAGCTGTTCTGTTAACTTCTATTTCATAGGAAGCAGCCTTATCCACCTTGTCCCAAACCAGCTCTATTTTATCCTCGTATAGTATCAGCTCCTTAATTTCAGGACAGTTGAGCGATTTATTTTCGTTGGAAATAGCTGCATAGGCATCTACAATTCCTCCTGACGAAACCTTTTCTGTGAGATTATCAATTCTGAAAGCATTTTCCCTTATTCTTTTAGCAATCTCTTCCTTTGGCAAATCAGAAAATAACTTTGCCAATATAGCTGCCACTCCTGTTACAAAAGGTGCAGCAATAGATGTCCCATTAACAAGCTCATATTTATCCTCAGGTATTGTTGTTACTATATTTTCACCTGGAGCAGCTATGTGAATTTTACTGCCATAATTAGAAAATGCTGATATTTCCCCTTTGTTGTCTATGGATGCTACAGAGATTATATTAGCTAATTCAAAGCAGGCTGGATACGAGGGTAAGTATGTAACATCACAAGAGGAGTTTCCTGCTGCGCAAACAAATAAAATATCTGAGTCTCTCATAGCCGCTTCTAGTTTCTCATCGTATGCAAAGGCCTGCCAACTGCAATTAATTATTTTTATGTTCATTTTCTTGGCGTAGTCGATGGCTTTAACAAGTACATCCGTATTTGCAAGGTTTGTACCTTCCATAATTTTCAAAGGTATAAGTCTCACATTCGCATTTTCTGAAACGATTTTAATAATTCCGGCAGATTGCGTACCATGTCTGTCTAAGCCCCAATAATCAAATACAGTATTATCATTATTAACAAAGTCCCAGCCATTTATATCATCTATGTGCCCATTATTATCATCATCTATTCCGTTACCAGGTATTTCATTTTCGTTAGTGAAAATATATTTTGTTAGTTCCTTGTGGTTAATGTCTATACCTGTATCCATGACTCCAACCAATATAAAGCTGTCATCTTTATGCTCTGCAAGATAGGGCATTAAATTTATGTCTATTCTGGGAATACCATTAGTATCGGCATTAAACAGACTCCATTGCTCTCTGTATTGCGAGCCAAGCTCTGAGGGTTGAGCTGCTTCACTATTTGTCACAGCTTCAACGTCAGGCTCCAGCTCACTTATGTTGTTAACAGCTCTAGTCTTTCCCGTAATGCTTATTAATAAAATTATAACTATAATAATTATTATGCTCAATAATACAACACTTTTTTTCATAAATCACCTGATACCTAAACTCTTTAATCTATAAGATTGTGTCAAAGGTATTCCTTACTCTTAATTTTTTCCAAAGCACATTTAACCACATATGTGAATTATATAAAGATATGACAAGCATATTATAATTATATTTTACATCATATTGCTCATAAATGGAAGAAAATAGAGGATTTATTGAATCAATAATATTCCACACATCCTCATTCCCATAATAAATGCACTAAAGCTTAAAACAGAAGCAGGAAGAAGCCCCTTAAGGCTTCTTCCATGCTAAAGCAATCTATTTTTTAAATCTTACCACAATATGTAATATGCATAACCTGATACATTGGAGTAATTCACTTGGTTTCTATCGTTTGTATGAGCACTATATTTTCTTGTTACTGTGTCATTGAAAACTAAAAATACAACGTGTGAGGAAGCTGTATAAAGTACTCCGCCAGCATAAGCTGTTGAGAAGCTAGCAGTTTTCCAGTATGCCTTAGTTGTCAGCATGTATGTTTTTAGGTATCCGGTATTTACCCATGCTAGTGTTGTATTTGCAGGAGTTCCTCTTTTCCATGTGCTGTCCATTGGTATTCCGCCGGCATGTAATGATTGGGAAACAAAGTCTGCACAGTCATTATGACATAACTCAGCATAATATGGGTTTGCTGCATTGTTCCAAGTTGTTCTATTTTGTCTTATTCCGCAGGAAGTTCCATGGTCATAACAGGATGTTGGGTTTGTTGACCATCTATTTGCATAATCTCTAGCTGCTACTCTGTTGTAGGATGCATACAAGCTTGGAGCATAGCCTTGCTCTTCTGACTCTATAACCATTTGCATATCATTTGCGCCTTCAGCTTCCATTTCTTCAGCAGTGTTAGGAAGCAATTGCTCTACTGGTACAAGTGTATCTATGTTTTCTGCCATTATTTTTATTGAGTCTGCTGCTACTGCATTATTGCTAACCTTTGCAGTAATCTTTAGTATAAAGTTGTTATCAGCAGCTTTGTCTATATATTGTTTTAATTCGTTAAATCTAAAATCTAATTCTTTAGCAACCTTTGCCATTTTTTCGTTTTTTAGTTTGCCTTTGTTAGCTTTTGCAACTGCTTCATCAGTTTTAGCTTTTGACTCATAAGTAAAGTTAGTCATATTAGCTTTCTTTAACATACCCTTTACGTATGGTAGCTCTTCAACCTTTTTAACCTTTAAGGTTGTATTCATTTTTACTGAAACCGTAGCTTCAATATCTTCACCATTAACATTCATTTCATCAAAATTGACTTTAGTGTTATTGATTTTGTAGAAGCTTGAGTATCCATTTTCCAATACCTCTTTTACCTTGGCTTCGATTGCAGCCTCATATCCTTTTGTGTTTTGCGGAGCTGCATACATGATTGATGAAACCATAGTTACCAACAAAGTGAGAACCAGAATAGCCGATAAAGCCAGTTTACTTTTTCTTTTCATAATTATCCTCCTCGTTTTTTTAATTTTTTCTTGATATGTGTAGCTTCACTGTCCCCCCTTTCATAGGGTTTTTTCCTATATAGAACCTGCCAATATCAACACATTCCCACTTTGCAACAGGCAGTCATGTCTTAAGCTTAACAGGCTATATAATCCCGTACACCCACTAATTTAGTAATTTATTGTATCAGTTTATATAATTTCCTTTTAATTATATCACTTATTATTACAATTGCAAATGAATTGTGTAAAAATTCACAACTTTTGTAATAATTTTATTGTAAAATAAGATAGTCACCTTATTTTGGTGACTATCTTAAAGTAAGTATTACATTATATTGCTCATAAATGGAAAGTAAATGAAGGATTTATTGAATTTTTTGAATAGGTTTTTACCTTTTACATTGATTTCTGTTTTAACATTGTTTTTTGAATCAATAATATTCCACACATCATCATTTTCTATATGTATTGCACCTAAAAATTCATTATTTTTCAAGGCACATATCAGATAGTCTACATTGGTATCAGTGCTTATTGGAACACTCAGTATCAATATGTCCTCATAAATCCCTACAGGTATTATATCCTTTGGAAAGCCCGGATTGAAGCTGCCTTCCTTTACTACTGTTTTCAATCTTTTTGCTATACTATCCAGTACCTTTGATTCCTTTTTTTCTAAATCAACCACTGCCAGACTCAAGTGACTTTGTATATAATATTTAGAGCCTACAAGCATGCTGTTGTTGGGGTATGGTGTATAGGTTCCGCCAGTTTCTATTGCCTTGTCCAGCTTTATTTCATCCCATTTTATTTTTTCAATGTCGTTGATATTGCATTTACCAACATATATGTTAAAGTAGGTTTCAAAAGGATACTTATATATAAATGTTACTTCACCTGTTTTGTTGTCATAGTCTATAAAACTGGGAATATCCTGCTCACCTACTATAATTTCGTTGTTATTATTGTCCTTTGTTTTACACAAAAATGCTGCTTTCTTCTCAACAACTTCATTTTCGTTATATAAAAACAAATCAAAATCCTTTATCAATCCATCACTGTTTATATTCATTTTGGCTTCAATATCTCTCCCATAGATTGTGCTCAGGGTATAATTTTCTATGACCTCTGCTTTTTCTCTATACCCACCCTCTGGAGTTCCAATCTTATGCAGTACCAGTTTTTCTCTGCCATTCCAAACCACAGGCTCAACAAAATCATTATGCGGTGTTGGTATTGATGTATACATGATGTTATCTGTAAAATCTATTTTGGAATTGGTTAAGTCCCAGTAAGATAATCTAGCTGCAATCTTATTATCCTGCTCATTATAATAAGTAATAAAGGGAATCGATATATCTGCTTGTGTCAAATTATTAGCTTGTGTTTCCGAGGAATCCTTTGCAGTAGTACAACCGGAAAATATAAGCATCAAACTGATTAATATTAAAAAACATTTCTTCATATTAGTAAAGCCTCCCCATAATAAAAGCACTAAAGCTTAAAATTGAAGCAGGAAGAAGCCCCTTAAGGCCTCTCCCATGCTAAGTAATCTATCCTCTACATCTTACCACAATATGTAGTATGCATAACCTGATACATTGGAGTAGTTAGATTGGTTTCTATCGTTTGTATGTCCACTGAATTGTCTTGTTACAGTGTCATTTTTAACTATTAAAACAACGTGAGATGAAGCTGTGTAAAGAACTCCGCCTGCTGAAGCAGAAGTGTAGTTGGAAGCTACCCAGTATGACTTAGTTGTAAGCATATATGTTTTTAGGTATCCGGTATTTACCCATGCCACTGTAGTATTTGCAGGAGTTCCTCTTTTCCATGTGCTGTCCATTGGTATTCCGCCAGCATGTAATGATTGAGATACTAAATCCGCACAATCGTTGTGGCATAACTCAACATAATATGGATATGGAGTGTTGTTCCAGCCTGGTCTGTACTGTCTTATTCCGCAGGAAGTACCATGATCATAGCAGGCTGTAGGGTTTGAGCACCACTTATTAGCATAGTCTCTAGCCGCTAATCTGTCGTAGGATGAATACAAGCTTGGAGCATAGCCTTGCTCTTCTGACTCTATAATCATTTGCATATCATTTGAGCCTTCTACTTCCATTTCTTCAGCAGTCTTAGGAAGTAATTGCTCAACTGGTACAAGTGTATCTATGTTTTCTGCCATTATTTTTATGGAGTCTGCTGCTACCTCATTATTGCTAATTTTTGCAGTAACTTTAAGTATAAAGTTGTTATCGTCAGCCTTACCTATGTAATGTTTTAGATCATTAAATCTGTTGTCAATTTCCTTAGCAACCTTTGCCATTTTTTCATTTTTCAATTTGCCTTTGTTAGCTTTTGCAACTGCTTCATCAGTTTTAGCTTTTGATTCATAATTAAAGTTAGTCAGGTTAGCTTTCTTTAACATACCTTTTACGTATGGAAGCTCTTCAACCTTTTTAACCTTTAGGGTTGTATTCATTTTTACTGAAACTGTAGCTTCAATATCTTCACCATTAACATTCATTTGATCAAAATTGACTTTAGTGTTATTGATTTTGTAAAAGCCGGAGAATCCATTTTCCAATACCTCTTTTACCTTGGCTTCGATTGCCGCCTCATATCCTTTTGTGTTTTGTGGAGCCGCATACATGATTGATGAAACCATAGTCACTAATAATGTTAGAACCAGAATCATTGATAAAGCTAATTTACTTGTTCTTTTCATAATTATCCCCCTCGTTTTTTAAAATTAAATAATTTTCTTCCGTC
>CALGKJ010000234.1 GCA_937930535.1 uncultured Clostridia bacterium | reverse complement strand
AAGCAGGGCGGATAAGGAACTTAGCATACGATATATAATATTTGGAGGAGAGGCTCTAAAGCCTTCTCAGTTGAAGGAATGGAAGCAAAAATACAATGATACTACCTTTGTTAATATGTATGGAATAACTGAAACAACAGTGCATGTTACATATAAGGAAATCACTGATGAAGAAATCAGCACAAATATAAGCAATATAGGCAAGCCAATACCCACTCTTTCTGTATATATAATGGATAAGACCATGCAGCTTATGCCTATAGGAATACCAGGTGAGATTTGTGTTGGCGGCGATGGTGTAGGAAGAGGCTACCTAAACAAGGAAGAACTTACAAGGGTGCGATTTGTAGAAAATCCGTATAAAGAGGGAGAGCGGCTGTATAAGTCGGGCGACTTGGCTAGAATGCTTCCAAATGGTGATTTGGAGTATCTGGGCAGGATCGATCAGCAGGTAAAAATTAGAGGCTTCCGTATAGAGAGCGGCGAGATAGAGGCAAACATACTAAAGAATAAGAGTATAAAGGAAACGGTAGTTATAGATAAGGCAGATTCAAATGGAAATAAATACCTATGTGCTTTCTTAGTATCAGAAAAAAAATTAGATTCTAGTATGCTCAGGGAAAGTCTGGCAAAGCAAATGCCAAGCTACATGGTACCTTCGCATTTTGTACAGCTGGATAGAATGCCTTTGACATCTAGCGGAAAGGTTGATAGGAAGCGGCTTCAGAAAATTGAGATAGTCAAAAATGAAAAGATATATACGGCACCTGCAAATGAGATAGAAGAAAAGCTTGCAGCTGTCTTGAGTGAAGTACTGGACTTAGATAGGGTAGGAATTGATGACGATTTTTATGAGCTGGGCGGAGATTCTATAATGGCAATACAGGTTGCGGCTGCACTTCAAAAGTACAGGTTGAAGATTAAGGCAACAGATATTTTACAGCATCCCAGTATAAGGGAGGCAGCTTGCTATGTTACACCTTTTGTCAGATTGTCGGATCAATCAGCAGTAACTGGAGAGGTAATCATGACTCCAATACAGAGGTGGTTTTTTGAGCAGGATATTGAAAAAATGAACCACTGGAATCAGTCTGTTATGCTTTATAGAAAAGAAAGGTTTGATGAAGAAATACTGAAGACTGCTTTTACTAAGCTTTTATATCATCATGATGCACTAAGAATGGTATATGCCTTTGAAGCGGGAGATATCAAACAGTATAACCAAGGTATTGAAGGGCAACTTTTCAGTATGATAGTGCATGACCTTACTTCTTATAGTGATTATGCAGATATTGTCTTTGAGAAGGCAAGCTTAATTCAGGAGTCAATTGACTTAAGCAGCGGCCCTCTTATAAAACTAGGGCTTTTCAGAACACGCGATGGAGATCACTTACTCATAGTAATACACCATTTAGTTGTTGATGGCATTTCATGGAGAATATTAATTGAGGATTTTTCTACGGCTTATATGCAGGCGGCAAAAAATATTGAAATACGGCTGCCTGATAAAACAGACTCCTACAAGCTTTGGGCAGGTAAGCTCAAGGACTACTCAGCAGGTGGAGGGCTTATGAAGGAGTTTGGGTACTGGAAGGAAATCGTTGATAAAGAAGTTGAAGCTTTACCTAAGGATTTTAACTTAGCAAAAGGCAGAATAGGAGAATGTGAGCACATTGATTTTACTCTATCTGAAGACTATACCAATAAGCTGCTAAAAAGAGCAAATCACACATATAAAACTGAAATAGAGGATTTGCTTGTTGCAGCGCTGGGAATGACTATAAGAGAATGGTCTGGTAACAAAAAGCTTTTACTGGATATGGAGAGGCACGGCAGAGAAGAAATAATGGCCGATATAAATGTCAGCAGGACTGTGGGCTGGTTTACTGCCATATTCCCACTCTTTATAGATATGACAGATTGTAAAAGTATTTCTTGTTGCATTAAGAGTATAAAAGAAGCAATACGAAGGGTGCCTAACAAGGGAATCGGCTATGGGATTATAAAATATCTTATGCCAGATAAAGCTAAAGAGCTTAATATTGATGCTGAAATAAGCTTTAACTATCTTGGACAGTTTGATAAGGATGTGAATTCAGATTTATTTGAAACCTCTGTATTATCTCAAGGAAATAAAATAAGCCCTAAAGCAGAAAGAAGATATAGCTTAGAATTTAATGGGCATATATTTGATAATAAGCTTACAATGAATCTGACATACAATAGCAGAGAATATAATAAAGAAACTATTGCCGGCTTCATGAAAAAATATTATAAACATCTGCACAATATTATTGAGCACTGCTGCAATAAAAACGGAGCAGAAGTGACGCTTAGTGATCTCTGCGATAAAGAGCTTACAATAGGTGAGCTTGACGCTATATCGAAAATATGGGAAGGCAGGATAGAGGATATATATCCTCTTACTCAAATGCAGGAAGGAATGCTGCTGCACTGGATTTTAAAAAATGATTCCTTTGCCTACATAAACCAGTTAATATTTGATGTTTCGGGAGAGTTGGAAGCAGAACTGTTTGAAAAGAGCTATAATGCAATGCTGGATAAATATGATACCTTGAGAGCGATCTTTATTTATCAAAAGTTAAAAAGACCGAAAATGATGATTCTAAGGACATGTGATATTGATTTTAACTATGAAGATATAAGCGAGCTTGCACAAAATGAAAAGGAGCTACTTGTTAAAAACTTCATAAAAGAAGACCTGCTAAAGGGTTTCAGGCTATCTGAAAGCATTCCTATGAGACTAGCTGTAATTAAGCTGGGGGATACGAGTCATAAGATAATCTGGACAAGCCATCATATAGCTCTGGATGGGTGGTCTTTGGGAATTATAGTAAAAGATATAGCAGAATTCTATAATGCGCTTAAAGCAGGAAGGAAGCTTGATATTACGAGGGCATCGGACTATAGGAATTACATAGCCTGGCTGCAAAGTCAGAATAAGAATGAAGCTTATGAATTCTGGACCCAATATCTCTCTGAATACTGTCCAAAGCCTGTTTTTCCTAAAATATCAGCAGAAAAAAAAAGTACTAAATATATGAGGAATGAGGAGCGGCTTGTAACGGGTAAAGACACTACTCAAAGTCTTTTTATAATATCCAAGGAGCTTCAAACTACCTTTTATTCCGTTTTTCAGGCTGTGTGGTCAATAGTGTTAAAAAAGCTGAGCAATAGTGATGATATTCTGTATGCCACAATTTCAGCCGCACGACCTGAAGAAATAAACGAAATAGAAAAGATAGTGGGTATGCTTATGAATTCCTTGCCCAGCAGAGTACACTATAATAAAGCCATGACCTTTGCAGGGCTGACAAGGCAATTGCAGGATTTGAATGCACTGCGGGAAAAATATTGCTATATATCCTTAGAAGAAATGCAATTAAGTTGCGGTTTAGGTCAAAATGCCTTTGATCATACGATAGCTTTTGAAAATTATCCCTTGGAAAAAGGATTTTCAGAAGCTATGAAGGAGAGCGGACTGGCAGTGAGCAATTTAGAGTTTTTGGATCATACAAGCATGGATTTTGGAGTCATCGTGATACCGGGTGAAGAGCTTGAAATAAAAATTTCATATAATCCATTAATTTATCACAGCGATACGATAAAGGAGACATTTAGGCTTTTTAGTCTGGTATGCAGCAAGGTTATAGAAAATCCCTACATATTAATTGAGTCAATTTAGACTAATTGTCAGGAGTGAGTTAATGAATAATCAAGATTTGGTAAAGCAGAACCTTTTATATGATTTTAATAACACAAAAGGGTATTTTCCTTCAACAAAAACTGTTTATGAATTATTTGAGCATCAGGTGCAAATAAATCCTGAAAATACTGCTTTAATTATCGGAAATGCTAAGATGACCTATAGGGAACTAAATCAT
The DNA here is from genome assembly GCA_937930535.1 of uncultured Clostridia bacterium. GTDB lineage: Bacteria > Bacillota > Clostridia > Lutisporales > Lutisporaceae > CALGKJ01. The sequence continues at coordinate 19,948 of CALGKJ010000234.1, read as the reverse complement.
AAGGCGAACCAGCTAGCTTCAGTTCTCATTAGCAGCGGAATAAAGGAAGAGGAGATAGTAGGTCTTATTACTGATATATCTTTTGAAATGATAATAGGAATAATAGGTATTCTAAAGGCGGGAGGGGCTTATCTGCCTTTAGATCCAGAGTATCCTTCTGATAGAATAGGCTACCTTTTAAGAGATAGTGAAGCAAATCTCTTGGTAACACATTCAAGCTATAAGGGCAGTACAGCATTTGAAGGCAAGGAAATATTTCTTGATGCAGAAATAGAGTATACAGGAGATACAGCAAATATATCCGGAAGGGCAAAGCCGGAATCACTAGCTTACGTAATGTATACCTCCGGCTCTACCGGTATACCAAAAGGAGTAATGATTCAGCATAACAGTGTTGTAAACCAGCTATACTTTTTAAGTACCTTGATGAATTTGGATTTGTCTTACAACCATATTCTGATGGCTCCATATACCTTTGATGCGTCAGTCAAGCATATTTTCCTCTCTCTTACCACAGGAGGAAAGCTGCATCTGGTGCCTAAGGCAATGAAGACAAACCCGCTGGTGCTGACCAGCTATATGCATAAGCACAATATAAATATAATGAATGTAGTGCCCTCTCTTATGAGCGTACTGGTAGAAAATATAGAACCAGAGACGAAGCTCCATTTTAAATGCATTATGCTTGCCGGTGAGGTATTTTCACAAAAGCTGTATCAGAGAATAAAAAGCACTATTGCTGTTGACAGAGTGTTTAATATATATGGACCTACAGAAGCTACAATAAATGCAACCTACTATGAATGTAAGGAAAATGAAGCAGCTGATACTCTTTCTATAGGCAAGCCTATGTTAAATTATAGGATATATATTTTGGATGATGAGCAGCGTCCGCTTCCCGTAGGTGTTCCGGGAGAACTTTGCATAGCAGGGGTGGGGGTTGCACGGGGATATCTAAAAAGGCCAGAGGAAAATTCAAAGAAGTTTATGGAGGATCCCTTTGTGCCAGGTGAGTCTATGTACAGAAGCGGTGATTTAGCAAAGGTTTCAGAGGATGGAAACATAGAGTTTCTGGGCAGGATAGACCATCAGGTAAAAATAAGAGGACAAAGAATAGAACTGGGAGAGATAGAGGTACAGCTGAAGAAGCATGAAAAAATTTCAGAAGCTGTAATACTAGCTAAGGAAGATGAAAACAGCGATAAGCACCTTTGGGCGTATGTGGCGGCTAACTCAAAGCTTACAGCTCAGGAAATAAGAGCTTACCTCTTGGAATCGCTGCCGGAGCATATGGTACCCGCATACTACGTGCTGTTGCAGAATATGCCGCTAAACCAGAATAATAAAATTGATAGAGCCGCATTGGAGAAAATAAATACCTACGAGAGCTTGAATTCTGAGTTTACCTTACCTGCAAATCATATTGAGGAAAGAGTACAGATAATATGGCAAAAGGTATTAGGCTTAGACAGGGTGGGAGTAAGCGATAACTTTTACGAAATAGGCGGGAGCTCAATTGATACAATAAAGCTTAGTATGGAAATACAAAAAGAATTTAAGGTAAAAATGAGCTTGTTTGATTTATTTAATTCACCAACAATAAGGGACATATCAGAACTGATTTTCAGATCCAAAACTGGCGGCATGAATGAAATCAAAAGAGGTGAAGAACAGGAATATTACGAATTGACTCATATGCAAAAAAGAATGTGGATAATGAACCAATTGAAGACGGAAGGCTTTAACTATAATACTACCGCTATCTGTGAAATAGAAGGCAGTATAGACATTCAAACCCTTCAAAACTCCTTGGATAGAGTAGTATCCAGACACGAGGCCCTTAGAACTAACTTTATTACAGTTTCAGGCGAAGCAAAACAAAAGATACATAAGGAGCTTAACATTAAATTGAATTACATGGACTTCAGAGACTATGAAAATAAAGAGTATTTGGCGGAGCAGGAAGCGAAGAAGGCATTTGATTATACCTTTAGGCTTTCCGAAGATCCTTTACTGAAAGTTATACTGATACAGACCGAAGATGACAAATACCTTATTGCAATTGTAATGCATCATACTATATCTGATGGATGGTCTATGAAGATATTTATAAGGGAGCTTCTGGAGGTATATACTTCGTATATGGAAGGGAGAGAGCCTAGAGTAAAGACGTTGGATGTTCAATATAAGGACTATGCTGCTTGGCTGAACGAGCAGATAGGTTCTGAAGCAGGCAGAAATTGTGAAAAATACTGGGTTGATAGATTCGCTGACGGAGTGCCCTTATTGAATCTAAAAACTGACTATCCAAGACCAGATATAAAAACCCACGAAGCAAAGAAGCTATACTTCAATATAGAGAATTCCGTTACCAGCTCAATAAAACAAATCTGCAAGAGAAATAATACAACTTATTTCATGACAATGCTATCTACAATATATGCACTTTTATATAACTATACCAAGCAAAAGGATATTGTTATAGGTACTGTAGTTGCAGGACGTGAAGACAAAAGTTTGGAGAACATGATTGGTTTTTTTGTAAATACTATGCCGCTTAAAATCACACTAAATGAGGAAGATACATTCAAAGACTTACTGGAAAAGGTAAAAACCACAACAATAGAGGCCTTCGAGAATCAAATATATTCCTATGACTCTCTTGTAGAAAGGCTAGGAATTACCAGAGACATAAGCCGCTCGCCTTTATTTGACGTATCCTTCCTACTGGATAACTCAGGCTATGACAATATACTAGACAGCTTTAAAGATATAAAAGTAAAACAGTACGAATTTTTAGATAAAGGTCAGGAATATACCAATATGGATATGGCTTTTGAGTTTAGGGTATCTGAAAAAGATATAGAAGCAATAATAACGTACAATCAAAATCTTTATGAGAGCCAAAGAATCCAACTTATGAAAAACAGATATATAGAGCTGTTAGAGAAAATATCCAACAATCCTGACATAAAAATAAGAGAGCTGTCTTTTGAAAGTGAACAGCTTTTAAAGACAATGGAAGTGGAATTTGATTTTTAATTTATATTATACTTGTAGTATTTTTATGGGAGCTGTAAGGCTATAAGGAGTATAGTTATGAAAATAGAGTATAGTAATATAGAAAAGAGACTCTCGGAAATTTGCGCAGATATGCTCCGATTGGAGGGTGTTTGCCCAGAGGATGATTTTTTTGAGCTAGACGGGGATTCATTGGACGCAGCAAGACTTATAACTTTAATAGAAAAAGAATTTCATACAAAACTCAAAATTGGAGAGCTGTATAATAATTCAAGACTGATGGATTTGGCGCAGCTTATTAAGAATACAGGAGCAAATACTGATCTAGGTATCCAGAGGGTTGAGAAAAGAGATTACTACGAAGCTTCATCGGCTCAAAAGAGAATGTTTGCTCTTAATCAATTGAATACTAGTAGTATTGCATATAATATATCACTAATTAAAATTCTTGAGGGTGAGGTTGATAAGGAAAAATTTAAAGCTGCATGTAATTGCATTGTTGAAAAGCATGAAATATTGAGGACAAGCTTTAAACTGGCAGAGGGAGAGGTGGTTCAGTTAATAAGCGAAAAGCTTGATCTCCCAATATACTATGATACATCTTCCTTTGAGAATTTAGAAGATATCATGAGAAACTTTGTAAAGCCCTTTGATTTAGGTAAGGCACCTTTGTTTAGGATAGGGCTGATTAAGCTTTCCAAGCATACCCATGCATTACTTTTGGATGCACATCATATTATATTTGATGGTCTGTCAGGGGAAATATTTATGAGGGAGCTTATAAACCACTATGACGGTAAAAGTAATAATGAGCTGAAAATACAATACAAGGATTATTCAATATGGCACAACAACCTTCTTTCTTCTGAGTATATAAAGCCTCAGGAGAAATTTTGGACAGAACTATACTCGGATAATATCCCTATTCTGAATATGCTTACGGATTTTGAGAGACCTATGGTTCAAAGCATGGAGGGTGACAAGGTGTGCTGCTGCCTTGGCAGCGATCTATATAATAAGCTAGGCAGCTTTTCACACCATGTAGGTATAACGAAATACATAGTACTGAATACCATCTATAATATATTTTTACATGAATACACAGGACAAAATGAAATAGTAGTGGGGTGTCCGGTTGCAGGCAGGGGGGGCAGGGATACAGAGTCTATTATAGGGGTATTTATAAATACCTTGCCGATGAGGAATTATATAAATGAGGATCATACATTTATTGAACTGCTGAAAACAGTCAGGGATAATACTCTCAAGGCTTTTGAAAATCAGGATTATCAGTTTGAAGAATTGATTAGAAGGCTGGATATACCTAGAGACTTGGGAAGAAATCCTCTATTTGATACATTATTTACACTAAGGAGCTATGATAATAGGGATTTAAAGGGAGAATCATTTATAATAAAAAACTATGATTATAACAGGAAAGTGGCAAAGTTTGATATTAGCGTTACTGCATTGGAAAAGAACGATGATATAGAGATATATTTTGAGTATTGCATTAGATTGTTTAGGCATGAAACCGTCATAAGGATGATGAGTCACTATCTGAGCATATTAAAGGCAGTTTTAGAAAATCCTGAGATAAAGATTTGCCAGCTTGAATATATTTCAGACGTTGAAAAAACCACGCTGCTGGAGGAATTTAATAATACAGAGACCGAATATCAAAGAAATAAAAAGATACATGAGATATTTGAGGAACAAGTCCGTAAAACGCCCCATAATATAGCTGTAGAGTACGGTAGCAGCACGCTTACATATAAGGAATTAAATGAAAAAGCAGATAAATTAGCAAGGCTGTTATCTGCAAAAAGAACGAAAAAAGAAGAGGATGTTATCATAGGCATAATGGTTGAGCGGTCTGTGGAGATGCTTGTAGGCATTCTCGGTATTTTAAAGGCGGGTGCCGCATACCTTCCAATTAACCCTGCTCATCCTTCAGGCAGAATAAAATACATATTGGAGGATAGCAATACGAAAATACTGCTGACTCAAGGATATTTGACGGATAAAATTGATGGGGACATTGATATTGTAAAATTAGAGGATCCAGAAATATATAAGGATGGCGGAGCATGCACCTCAGAGCACAGCTTTACAGGATCGGGATTGGCATATGTCATATACACTTCAGGAACCAGCGGGAATCCTAAGGGTGTTATGATTGAACACAAAAGTGTAGTAAACCTTGTACATGGTTTATATGAAAATATTTATAAAAAATATGGAGATTATCTTAATGTAGCTTTGCTGGCACCCTATGTTTTTGATGCCTCGGTACAGCAGATATTTGGGGCTGTTTTGCTGGGACATAAGCTTATTATAGTGCCGGAAATTGTCAGAGCTGAAGGAAAAAGCCTGTTAGAGTTCTATAATAATAAAAATATTGATATATCAGACGGTACACCTATACACCTTAGCCTGCTTTCCGATTGCGATCTCCAGCAGGGAAATGAGTTAAAAGTAAAACACTTTTTAATCGGCGGAGAAAAGCTGTTATATAAAACTGTAAGGTGCTTTTTTGATAGATTTAAAAATAGCGATTTCCTCATAACCAATGTATATGGACCTACGGAATGCTGTGTGGATTCAATAGCATTTTTAATAAGCAGGGATAATATTTATGATGTATCTGAGATTCCTATAGGTAAGCCATTAAATAATCATAAGGTTTATATTCTTGATAAGCGCTTGAAGCCTGTACCTGTTGGAGTTGCAGGAGAGATATACATTTCCGGAGAAGGAGTCGGAAGGGGATATGTAGGGAAGCCGGAGCTAACCGCTGAAAAGTATATAGCTAACCCTTTTGCTGCCGGGCAAGTAATGTATAGAACCGGTGATCTGGCGAAATGGCTGGAAGACGGCAATATAGAGTTTATAGACAGGATAGACCAACAGGTAAAAATTCGAGGCTTCAGAATAGAGCTGGGAGAAATTGAAAACAAGCTCTTGGGCTATAACCATGGCTCGGTTATTATAAAAGAGGCTGTTGTGACTGTGAGAGAGAACGATAGTCAAATAAAGTATCTATGTGCATATATAGTTGCCAATGCCACTTTAACAGTCGCAGAGCTGCGTGAGTATCTGGCGAGAGAGCTTCCCGACTACATGATACCTTCTTATTTTATATATATGGATAAGCTCCCATTGACTAACAATGGAAAAATTGACAGGAAGCTGCTGCCGCCTCCGGAAGGAAATATTATAACAGGTGAGGACTATGAAGCACCAAGGACTGAAGTTGAAAAAATTCTAGTAGATATCTGGGAGCGGATTTTAAAGTCAAGCAGGATAGGCATAAATAATAACTTCTTTGCCCTTGGGGGGGACTCTATAAAAGCTATACAAATAGCGGCAGCCTTGCAGAAATATGGTTTAAGCATAAGAACCTCTGATTTGATGCAGCTTCCGACAGTAAAGCAGGCAGCGAAGTGTGTTATCCCTATCAGAAGAAGAGCTGAACAGGGCATTATTATAGGAAAATCCGGGCTGACTCCCATACAGCAGTGGTTTTTCATGCAGGATTGTTCAAAAAATCACTATAATCAATCAATTTTACTATATAAAAGAAATCGCTTTGATGAGGGTCTAGCGAATACGGTTTTAGACAAACTTATGGAACATCACGATGCACTGAGGATAGTGTTTGAAGTTAATACTGGAGATTCTTGTAAAATATATCAGCATAATGTGGGGATAGAAAACAAAAAAGACTTTAGAGTTATTGAGCTTTCTGGTTCTCAGCATATGGAAGATATGGAAAGAGAAATAAACAGTATTGAAGGAAGCTTGGATATAACCCGGGGGCCGTTGGTTAAAAGTGCTTTATTAAGAGCACCTGAGGGCGACTATTTATTTATGACTATACATCATCTTGTAATCGATACCGTGTCATGGAGAGTAATAATAGAAGATTTCATAAAGGGGTACCAACAAGCAGAAAAAAAAGAAGAAATAGTGCTGGATGAAAAAACAGCCTCTTTTTTAAAGTGGACTGGACATCTCCATGAATATGCGAGCAACAAGAAGCTTTTGGAAGAAGCTGCTTACTGGCTTGAGGTAGAAAGGATGGGGCAGGACACCGGCAATACAGTACAAAGCATATATGGTGCAGAGGAAGCTGGATATGATACTATAGATGCTTGTTTAAGCGAAGCAATAACAGAGGATATTTTAAAAAATGTAAATAAGGCATATAATACGGAAATAAATGACATATTGCTGACTGCATTATCCCAAGCATACAGAGAGTGGTCTGGAAGAAACAAAGTCGCTTTGCTGCTGGAGGGACATGGCAGGGAGGACATATTTGATGATATAGATATCAATAGGACTGTAGGGTGGTTTACTACAATCTATCCGATAGTTCTTACAGCAGCAGAGGAAGAGGATACCTCGAGACATATAAAGGAAGTTAAGGAATATATTCGCCGTATACCTAGAAAAGGTATAGGGTATGGCATTTTGAAATACATTACAGAAAGAGAAGACAAATTAAAGGGGCAATTTAGCATAGAGCCAGATATTATATTTAATTACCTTGGGCAGTTTGATGTAAAATTTAACGTAGATAATAATATAGACATCGAATTAGTCAGGTTGCCCTATCTGTCCAAGGCTTATTACAAAAGCCAGCAGTCTCTCCATATAATAGGAAGTGTGGCTTGTGAGAAGATGAGGTTTACATTCAGATTTGATAAAGCTAGATATGATGCTGCTTCGATCCGTAAATTTTCAGAGATTTATATGGAAAGTATTACAAAGCTGGCTGAACACTGCAAGACAAAAGCTGAAGCTGAGCTGACTCCTTCGGATCTGACCTACAAAGGACTTTCTTTTGAAGAGTTGGACGAACTGTCGGAGCTTATTAATATAGATTAGCTCAAGCTGGGATTTAATTGGAGGGTAATATGGATAAGTATATTGATTGCCTTTTTATCGGGCATAATGAGATGCAGTTTAGCGAATATGAAAAAATGGTAAGCCTGATGGGGGTTAAGTCAGGGGCGTATAGAGATCTGAATCTTAACTTTATAAAGCATAATAATAAGCTATATACCTTGCCGGATATATTTAACAGCTATTATTATGGCAAAGACAGTAAATTCGCTGATTACTTTGATTTGGGAAGTGTATTCAGTGCAGCAATATCATACTTAAGTACATATTTGCACAGGCGTGGGCATAGCTTTGATTTTTTTAATTCCTTTCAAAAGCATAAAGAGGCATTAAGGGAAAAACTGGAAAAAGAAAAGGTGAGAGCTATTGTAATACCCACAACATTATATACTTCAGCATTTCCCATACTTGAGATAGTAAAGTATATAAGAACATATAATTCAACAGCCAAGATAATTGTCGGAGGACCCTTTATAGCTACACAGGTGCGAACCCAGGAAGGTGAAATTCTGCAATATGTTTTGAAATCAATAAATGCTGATTATTATATTAACAGCTCTCAAGGAGAAAAAGCCCTATCAAACTTAATTGAAGCTATAAAAAAAGGCGAATCCGTAGATAAAATAAAAAATATTTATTATAAGAATAAAGATATATACCGTTCTACAGAAACTGAAATAGAAGATAACCAACTAAGCTGCAACATGGTGAATTGGGGTCTTTTTGCAGGAAGAGTCGAGAGGTTTGTCAGTATAAGGACTGCAATTTCATGTCCCTATTCCTGCTCCTTCTGCGGATTCCCTCAGCATGCGGGCAAATACCAGACCGCAGAAGTCAGTGCTGTCGAGAAGGAGTTGGATACTCTTAGCCAGCTTGGTACAGTAAAGAGTGTAAATTTTATTGATGATACCTTTAATATACCTCAGGATAGATTTAAACAAATACTTAGGATGATGATAAAAAACAAATACAATTTCAATTGGAATTCTTATTTGAGATGTCAGTTCATAGATAGAGAGACTGTGGAGCTTATGAAAGAAAGCGGTTGTCAAGGAGTGTTTTTAGGAATTGAGTCAGGCAGCGAAAGAATATTGAAAAACATGAACAAGGCTGCAACCATCGAAAAGTATAGAGAGGGCATAGCCTTACTAAAGGAATACGGTATTATCACCTTTGCCTCCTTTATAGTAGGCTTTCCGGGAGAGACTCATGAGACTGCACAGGAAACAATAGATTTTATTGAGGATAATAAGCCTGACTTCTACAGAACGCAGCTTTGGTATTGTGAGCCTATAACCCCTATATGGAACGAAAGGGAAAAGTATGGCATAAACGGATCACAGTTTGAGTGGTCTCATAATACTATGGATTCTCATACTGCCCATGATATTATTGACAGTAATTTCCTGAATATAAAAAATTCTATATGGCTGCCACAGTATAATTTTGATACTGTGGGTATTTATAATCTCATGCATAGGGGTATGGATGCAGCACAAATAACTGATATGATAAAAGCATTTAATAGCGGCATAAAGGAAAAGCTTACCAATGAAAATCAAAAGGAGGTAAGCAAGGAGATATTCGAAAATATTAAGAGTGTCTTTTCAGACAATAGAGAGTCATCTGAAAGAGCTTTCGAGAATAATGAAGAATCAAAGTATGATTTGGATTTTGACTTCGAAGCATAAAGGAGAGAGACTTAATGGATAAAAAAAATAAAATTGAAGACATAAGCACTCTATCTCCAGCACAAGAGGGTATATTACTTCATACTCTTCTTGAACCGGAATCAAAGGCATATTTTATACAGATAGTCCTAGCTATGAAGGGTGAGTTTGATATTACTATTCTTCAAAAAAGCTTAGATATGCTTTTTGAAAAGAATGATATACTCAGAACAATTTTTATATACGAAAATAGGGATATACCTGTACAAATTTATCTCAAGAGCAGAACCTCACCTATACATTATGAGGATATAGTACATAAAGCAGATGAAGAGAAGGAGCGGACAATTTCAGATTATATGCTTATGGATAGCCAAAAGGGCTTTGAGCTATCAAAGGGCTCGCTTCTGAGATTAGGGGTATTTAAGCTGGACACCAACTATAGCAAAGCTGTATTGAGTATCCATCACATAATAACTGACGGATGGAGCACAGCTATACTGATAAAAAAGCTTGAGGAAATATATAACAACACACTTACAAGCAAAGTCTGTACTGAAGATGAATATAGCTACAGGTGCTATATAAAGTGGCTGCAGAGACAAGACAAGGAAAAAGCTCTTAGGTTTTGGAAAAATTACCTAAACGGGTACGCTTTAAAAGCACCCCTTATGAAATTTTGTGAAGTCGGAAAAAAAGAAAATAAAGTATACATAAAGAAGGAACATCAATTTGAAATAGGAATAGAATGCTCAAGAAACCTGATGCAGCTTGCAAGAAGCAGTAATATTACCCTTAATACACTTTTTCAAGCATTGTGGGGGATTTTACTTCAGCGCTATAGCAATGAGGAGGATGTAGTATTCGGAGTGGTTACCACCCTGAGACCTCCTGAAATACCCGGTGTAGAGGAAACGATAGGACCATTTATAAGTACTATCCCCATAAGAATAAGCAATATAAGCGAAAGGAGCTTTATGGAGCTTCTGACTCAGCTTCAAAATTCTTTTCAGGAAGCAGAAAGGTATAAATTTTGCTCTTTATCGGAAATACAAGCCTGCTCTGAGGCAAATCAGGATTTGGTAGATCATATTGTTGTTTTTGAAAGCTATCCGCTACAAAATAATAATGAGAGAAAGGGTGGTCTGCTTATTGAAACCTTAAAGAGTTGTGAGCAGACTAACTATAACCTCAATATAATGATATATCCTTATGAAAATATAAGAATAAGGATTATGTATAATGAGGCAGTTGTTGATCAGGATTTTATTATAAAGATAGAAGGACATTTAAAAACAATAATCAAAAGCATACTGGAAAAAAAGAATGAATATATAAAGAATATTGATATATTGACAGCAAGTGAAAGACGGCAAATAGCAGGGGAATTTAATAATACACAAAAGGATCTTAATATTGATATTAAAAAGCTTAATAAAGTACATGAGATCTTTGAATGCAGAGTTGAGGAGATGCCGAATGAAACTGCAATAACTTCAGGCAGCAACAGCCTGACCTATAGGGAGCTAAACAAAAAATCTAACCAGTTGGCCAGACTGATGCTGAAAAAAGGGGTCAGACCGGGTGATATTGTAGGAATACTGTTAGAGCGTTCACCAGAGATGATTATAGGTATTCTGGCAATCTTAAAGACAGGATGTGCATACCTTCCCTTGGAGCCTAACCATCCGAGGCAAAGGCTGGAGCTTATTCTAAAGGATAGCAATACCGGGTTTATACTTACAGTATCCAGGCTGCAGGAAGTAATAAGCTTTGAGGGAGTAATAATAGATATTGATCAGGGGTCTGCATATGCTGGACTTGAGGAAAACAATCTTGGAATTTCGTGCTGTTTGGAGGATATGGCTTATATACTGTATACATCTGGAAGCACGGGAAAACCAAAGGGAGTAATGGTTGAGCACAAAAGCGTGCTTAATATACTAAGGGCCTTGCAAATACAGTATCCTATGGAGTATGGAGATGTATTCCTGCTAAAAACTTCTTATACCTTCGACGTATCCGTAACTGAATTATTTGGATGGTTTTTTGGAAGAGGAAGGGTAGCTATATTGGAGGCAGGTGGAGAAAAGGATCCTGAAATCATCACCAATGCAATAATCAGGAATAAAATAACTCACATAAATTTTGTGCCTTCAATGCTTAATGTTCTTTTAAGCAGCTTGGAGGAGCCTGAGCTTGCAAAAATAAAAACTTTAAGATATGTATTTTCAGCGGGTGAAGCCTTGACTCCGGCTCTTGTTTTGAAATTTTACAAATATATGGAAGGGGTTAGGCTTGAAAATCTCTATGGACCTACAGAGGCTACAATATATGCAACAGGATTTTCTATAAATAGAGCTTATGAAGGTCTTAAAGATATTCCTATAGGAAAGCCCCTTGCAAACATCAGGGCATATATATTGGATAAAAGTCTGAATCTACAACCTATTGGTATACCCGGAGAACTGTGTCTTACTGGAAGCTGTCTAGCAAGGGGATACCTGAATAATACGGAATTGACGACTGAAAAGTTTATTAATACCAGAGTTTCAGGCGAGGAAGTTCTGTATAGAACAGGTGATCTTGCGGTGTGGACTAAAGATGGCAATATAGTGTTTAGAGGGCGAATGGATAGCCAGGTTAAAGTCAGAGGCTACAGGATTGAGCTTGGAGAGATTGAGCAGAAACTAGCCCTGCACCAAGCTGTAGAGGAAGCGGTAGTATTAGCGGATACCGATACCGAAGGCAGTACTTATCTTTGCGCATATATAGTATATAATAAGTCTGCTGAAAAGCCAGCATCTTTATCGGAGCTTAAGCAATATTTATTAAGTGAGCTTCCCGAGTATATGCTTCCTTTACAGTTTGTGGAGCTGGAAAAAATGCCGCTGAACAGCAGCGGAAAGATTGACAGAAAAGCACTGCTTTCATATAAGGCCTGCACTGATAGGCTTTATGATTACACAGCTCCGGAAACTAAGGAGGAAGAAGCCGTAGCAGCAATTTTTTCAGAAATATTGGGCATAAGCAATATAGGTGCCTGCGACAGCTTTATAAGTCTTGGAGGACATTCTCTGAAGGCTGCTCAAACCGCTGCAAGACTCCGCAATCAGTTTAACATCCAAATAGGAATAAGGGACATATTACAAAATCCCACAGTAGAGCAGCTTGGAAAATTTATGAAAAAAGCGGCAGTTTTCAACGAAAATGAAATTCCATTGGTATCCGAAAAAGAGTTTTATGAGACAACAGAGGCTCAAAAAAGCATATGGTTTGACAGTCTGATGGAAGAAAGCGGAGCACTTTATAATACCTATTTGTGCAAGCGTATTGAAGGAAATCTTGAAATAGATAACCTGAATGCTGCATTAAAAGAAGTAATACAAAAACACGAAAGCCTTAGGACAACCTTTGAGCTTATTGATGGAAACCTGATTCAGAGGGTGCAGAAAAAAATAACAGTTGAATTTATAGATAGCCGTATAGAACCTGAATCTGATAAAATTGCTGAAAACATAATCAGGAAGGAAATACAGAGGCCCTTTGACTTATTGAAGGGACCTCTCATTAGGGCTTTTGCTCTTAAGGCAGGTGATGGACAGCATATTATACTGCTGGTGGTACATCACATAGTTTCAGATGCACTGTCATTAAAAATATTAGAGAAGGAGCTATTTACTGCGTACAATGCAATTACTGAAGGCAAAAGTCCATATCTTGGCGAACTCAGGATTCAGTACAAGGATTTTGCATCATGGCAAAATCAAGCCCTTACAAGCATTTCCTTTGAGAAACAGAAGGATTACTGGATAGAGCGATTTAGAGAGGGGTCTAAAGCCTTAAAGCTGCCTATAGACAGACCAAAACCAGATATAAGAACTTTTAAGGGCGATTGCATAAGATATGAAATACCGATGGAGATTGCCGCAGGATTAAGAAATATATGTGATAAAAATAATGCTACCTTGTTTATGGGGTTAGCAGCCATTATTAATATCCTTTTGTACAAATATTCAAAGCAAAGTGAAATTACAATAGGAACAGATATATCTGGAAGAAACGCTAAGGATTTGGAAGGGCTGATAGGTTTACTAATCAATACTGTTGCGCTAAAGACATATATCGACGAAAAGGACAGCTTCAGCAATTTAATTTCTAAGGTAAGACAAACTATTTTAGAAGCTTATGAGAATCAAAATATACCTTTTAGCATGGTTGTAAAAGAATTGAATCTGAAGAGGGATTTAAGCAGATCTCCACTATTTGATGTAATGCTGACACTTTATAGTCAGAATGCGGGGGCAGAGGAAAAAGTAAAGGGTTTGACTATCAGCAAATATGAGATTCAGAGCCCTTTGATTCATTTTGATATGCTCTTTAACTTTGTTCAGTATGATGAGTACGGAATAAAGGGCTCCATTCATTTTAATGCGGATTTATTTAAAATAGAAACTATAGAGCTGATGAAGCTAAGGCTGATAAAGCTAATGGAAAATATTTTAGAAAACATTAATACAAAGCTGGAAAACATAGATTTTGAAATTGCTTATGAAAGCGACGAGTCTTCGGCTGCACAGATAGATTTTGATTTCTAGTACATTACAATATTGTTCATAATAAATATCAGCTTAACTAACCTAAGTCAGCAAAACTAATTTAAGAAGTGTAAGGGTGGATAAAATGGAGAAGTTTGATAATGAAATGAAGGCATATGTTTTGGAAGGTGACTATAGTATTAAAAGAGCAGATGCATCCGAATTTAGAATATGGTATACGGTATATAAAAATTCCAACCCATACTATAGGTTTGACTGGGAACATCATCTGAAAGTAATTGGTGATAACAGTATATGCTTCTGGATAATGCATGGAGCTGTAAGGATAGGGGGAGTGCTGATGCAGCCTAATTGTATAAGTGGTTTGTATTTAATACCTCCTTATTCTGACATTAGCAAAGTGTTGGATATATTGACTAAACTTCTTAGACAGTGGTCGGATAAAAATAAAGCCATATTAGCTTATGGAGTAATGCCCAACCAGATTGAGCATTACCAGAGGCTGGGATATCAGGTGTTAGAGGTAAGACGCTGTATGATACGTCCTACAGAGACCTTTGATGCAGTCTTTGATGATAGGTTTGAGTTAGTTCAGCCAAAAGCAGAATACGCAGAAGCAATAGCTGATATACTTATTGAAGCAAATAAGAGCGGAACCAAAACTAATAATGAAGCACTGGCTGCTGAGCATAAAGGAAATACCGCATTTTATTTTGAAAACTATTCAGATTTGGAATTGCATATTAAGGCATCCACCTTTCTTGTTGACAAGAAAACAAATAAGGCTGCAGGTGTATGCCTGATATCTTCATGGGAGGATTGGCCGCTTGTATACGATATAGCAGTGTGCCCTGAATATCAGAAAATGGGACTTGCTGAAAATATGCTGAAAAGAGCAATAAGTGTTTTAAAGGAAGAGTATAGGGTAATAAGGTTGTTTGTCACAGTAGGCAATAAGGCACAGTCACTTTATCACAGGCTGGGCTTTTTAGGTGGCGCAGAAGCGGCAGACCTGTATATACCCTTCGGTTAAGCAGATAAATATTCCTGCTTGGTGATGAAAGGAGATGCAAAGTGGAAAAAAGAGATAAGGATATTATAAGAGACCAAGTGATAGAAGAGTATTGGCTAAATCAGCTTTCAGGAAGTTTAATAAGGACGAACCTTCCCATATTTGAAAATACCAATATAGGGAAGGTTGAGCTCATAAAACTGGAATTCTGTATACCAGACAATAGCTATGATAGAATTAATAGAATATGTAAAGGTTCAGATATGGGAATTTACATATTTCTCCTCACATCACTAAACGCAGTTTTATGCAGGTATTCTGGCAATCACGATATAGTAGTAGGAAGTACAAATTTTATTATAGAGAAAAAATATATTGAGGACAACATTATACTAATACGTAACAGTATAGTGGAATCTATGAGTTTTAAAGAACTGTTGAGTGTTACCAAAAAAAATGTATTAGATGCTTTTAAATATCAGAATATGCCTTTTTATAAAATTCTTGAAAAGCTAAGGATGTGGACAAATATTGAACATAAGGATATTTTTAATATTGCATTCATATCCGAAGCTATACAGGAAAGGACCGAAAGCTTAAAGCAATTTGATTTAGTAATTACACAGCCAAAAGAACAGCGGAACAGGTTATGCTTTGAATTTAAAAATGATGTACATAGTATACAGGTCATAAAGCAATTTGCAGGTCATTTGATTAACTATACTGAAAATGCCCTTAAAAATTTGGATAATGATATACATAAAATAGAGCTTCTAAGCACAGAAGATAAAAACTATATTATACACACACTTTGCGGAAGTGAAAGGGCTTTTCCCAAGGAAAGGCTGTTTCATGAAATATTTGAGGAGCAGGCTTCCAAGACGCCAGATAATATTGCGGTGCAGTTTGAGAACACCCGGCTTACCTATAAAGAACTGAATCAAAGAGCTAACAAGCTGGCGGCACTGCTTCGTGAAAGAGGAATGAAAAGAGAGAGTCTTGCAGCAATTATGTGTGAAAGAACCATAAACATGCTGGTCGGGATATTAGGAGTATTAAAAAGCGGAGGTACATATATTCCAGTAGATGCCCAGTACCCTGCCGAAAGAATTCAGGCTATACTTTGCGATAGCGGTGCAGGGTTTTTGCTTACTGCCTCAGATACACTTGAAGTTGTTGAAGCTATGCATGAAGCCATTTATTCAGACACTAGTATAACAGAAATCATTTGTCTGGACTGCAAAAGCACCTGCAATTCTTCAAGACTGAGGGATATACCTGATTTCAAAGCAAGTGAGCGTTATTCCGGTGATAACTTAAAAAATATAAATATGAACTCTGACTTGAGTTATGTTATATATACTTCTGGTTCTACAGGAAAGCCCAAGGGGGCTATGGTTGAAAATACAGGTATGCTGAATCACCTGTATGCCAAGATAAGAGAGCTGAACCTAGATGAAAGCAGTATAATAGCTCAAAATGCTTCTCACTGCTTTGATATATCAGTATGGCAGTTTTTGGCGGCCTTAATGGTAGGTGGAAAGGTTGTAATATACCCAAATGAGCTTATACTTCAGACGGGTATGTTCGTGGAAAATATAAGAGAGGACAATATTAGTATTTTGGAGGTTGTGCCTACGTATCTGGCAGCAATATTAGATTATTTGGAAGTCATCGATGTTGAGTATCAAAAACTGGAAAGTCTCAGATGTCTTCTGACAACAGGAGAAGCATTGCGGTCAGGCTTAGCTGAAAGGTGGCTTTCTTTAAATGGAGATGTGAAAATAATAAATGCTTATGGTCCTACGGAGGCTTCGGATGATATAACCCACTACACTATTGATAGGCTGCCTGTGCCCCAAAATATACCTATAGGCAGACCAATTCAGAATCTCAATATATACATTGCAGACAAGCATATGAATCTATGTCCCATGGGAGTAAAGGGAGAAATATGTGTGTCAGGCATAGGTGTGGGGAGAGGTTATATTAAGGATGATGAAAGGACAAATGCAGTCTTTATGGAAGACCCATTCCGCGAGGAAAAAGGCTTGCGTCTTTATAAGACAGGTGATATAGGACGGTGGGTTCCTGATTATGCTTATGATAGTCCGGCGTCAGATAAAGTATTGCAGGCTAAGGAGAAATCAGCAGTTATTGAATTTTTTGGCCGCAAGGATTATCAGGTTAAAATTAGAGGCTTCAGGGTAGAGCTTGGAGAGATTGAGGACAAATTGTTAAGGTATTCTGATATCAATAGTACTTTTAATGTGAAACAAGCTGTAGTAGTAGATCGGGAGGATCGGCAGGGAGTAAAACATCTATGTGCTTATTTAGTTGTTGAGGGAGAACTTAGCATAGCAGCTCTCAAAGAACACTTGTCAAGTAGTTTGCCCGATTACATGATACCCGCACATTTTATCAGATTGGAAAAGCTGCCCTTAAATGCAAATGGGAAAATAGATCGTAAAATCTTGCCCTCACCAGAAGAAGGTGACCAGCTCAGCTTAGGTTACATGGAGCCTAGAGATGAAGTGGAAAAAAGGCTCGCCAAAGTATGGGCTGAAGTGCTTGGAATTAGCAGAGTGGGTATAAATGATGACTTTTTTGAAATAGGAGGTTATTCACTCAAAGCAACTGAAATGATATCAAGAGTGTTTAAAGAGTTTAATGTTGAACTGCCCTTAAAGGAAGTATTCAAGGCTCCTAGAGTAAATGAACTAGCTGAATATATAAGGAACTCAAAAAAGGTCAGCTACTCAGATATACCTGCTGTACCTGCTCGTGATTACTACAACGCTTCGTCTGCACAGAAGCGGATGTATGTGCTTAATCAGATAGAAGGTATAAATACCAGCTATAATATGCCCGTTGTATTTACCCTTGAAGGTGATTTTGATGCACAACGCTTTGAATATACTATAAAAGAACTGATGAAAAGGCATGAGTCTTTCAGGACATATTTCGAGGTTATAGATGGAGAGATAGTTCAGAAAATAAGCGAGGATATAGATATAGAAATAAGCTATGCAGAGGTGTTTAATAAGGATATGGAGCAGATAGTCAGAGATTTTATCAAACCTTTTGACTTGAGCAAGGCACCTCTTTTTAGGATAAGCTTAGTTAAGAACGGAGAAACAAATATATTTATGGCAGATATGCACCACATTATATCTGATGGAGTGTCATCAAAAATATTGACAGAGGAGTTTATAAAGCTGTATCAGGGAATTGAACTGCCTGAGCTGCGAATACAGTATAAGGATTTTGCTGTATGGCAGAATGAGTATTTTAGCTCCGATGCGTTTAAAAAGCAGGAGGAATACTGGCTAAATGTTTTTGCTGATGAAATACCAGTCCTTGATATGCCCTTGGACTACCCGAGAACTTCTATGGCAAGCTTTGAGGGGGACACAATTGAATTTGAGCTGGATGAGATGACTACAGAGCGCTTGAGAGAAATAGCCTTATCAAAGGGAGTAACAATGCAGATGACTTTACTGGCGATATATAACGCTCTTCTGGCAGGCTATACAGGGCAGGAGGATATTGTAGTGGGTTTACCGGTCGCTGGAAGACCTCATGCGGATTTAAACAATATAATAGGATTATTTGTCAATACTGTTGCACTTAGAAGCTATCCTGAAGGAGGAAAGTCATTTATGGAATTCCTGGAGGAAGTGAAGGAATGCTCCATTAATGCCTATGCAAACCAACATTATCAGCTTGAAATGCTTGTAGAGAGATTAGGAATTAGACGGGATTCCAGCAGAAATCCAGTATTTGACACAGTATTTGATTTCTATAAATTAGATGATACAGAACCCTACGCAGCAGGCAGCATAAGGTTTGTACCTTATAAGCTTAAGAGTACTACTGCCAAGTTTGATATAACCTTTAATGCCACCGAAGCAAAGGATACAGTACATTTTTACGTGGAATATAACAAGACGCTGTTTAGAAGGGATACTATGGAGCGATTCTCAAAGCATTTTATTAATATGGTAAAGGGAATAATTACAGATCCTCAGATATGTTTATGTGATATAGATATGATAACTGAGGATGAAAGGGAGATATTGCTGTATGGGGTTAATAATTAATAAAACAATATGTGAGTTTTTAGAGTTACATGCCGAAGCAATACCTGATGAAGTAGCTGTTATTTTTGATAAGACTGAAGTTTCATATAAAGAATTAAATGAAAATGCAAACCGTTTAGCCAATATGCTTAAAAACAGGGGCTTGGAAAAGGAAGGGCTTGTAAGTGTTCTTATGAGCCGCTCAAATTTGATGATGCAGAGTATATTAGGTATATGGAAGTCGGGCGGAGCTTATATACCAATGGATCCCCAGTACCCCAGCCAGAGGATATTGGAAATGCTTGAGGATTCGGGGAGTAAAATACTGCTTGCAGAATCGGATTGTATAACACAGGAGCTAAGACAACAGTATAAGGGCTGTATAATAGAGCTAGATAACTGTGCCTTGGAGTTTAATCAGCAAAGCAATGAAAACCCAAAAGAAAAGATAGATATAGACAGCTTGGCATATGTAATATATACCTCCGGTTCTACCGGAAAACCAAAAGGGGCTATGGTAGAGCATATAGGCATGATGAATCATATCCAGGCAAAGATTGAGGATATGAACCTTACTGAAAGCAGTATAGTATCTCAAAATGCTTCTCACTGCTTTGATATATCAGTATGGCAGTTTTTTGCAGCTATTGCAGCAGGAGGAACTACCATAATATATCCAAACAGTTTGAC
>CALGKJ010000233.1 GCA_937930535.1 uncultured Clostridia bacterium | reverse complement strand
GCCATATCGTCTGCAACTGAACCTACCAGACCGTATATATCTGCTGATATATATACCTGTTTGGGTGCAAGCTGTTCTCTTGCGTATTTTAGATAGTTCTGTATTGTTTCGGGCTTGGATTCGCCTTTGGTATTTCTGTAGTCCAGTTTGCTGTCAAGCTTGCCTCCATTTGAAGCTGGAAATCTTACATAGTCAAATTGTATCTCGTTAAAGCCTGCTTCTGCGGCTTCCTTGGCTACTGCCAGATTGTATTCCCACAAATCTCTATCGTGAGCAGATGCCCATACAAGTCCATCACTATTGGTAAAGGGCTTTCCGCTGTCTCTGTATATTATTGCCCTGTCTTGATGGTGGGTTGTATAGGTTGGGTCTTTAAAGGATACTATTCTTGCTATTGCATATATATTGTTATCCTTTAGCTTTTGCATAAACGCCTTTATGTCTTTTATAGTAGTTTTCTTATTTGCGCTTGGGGCATATTTTTCTGCCGCTTCTGTTGCAAAAAGCATATGACCGTTATCGTCCTTTACGTCTATTACAAAGGCATTAATGCTTGTCCTTTTTGTCATTTCTATCAGATAATCCAATCTGCTGTTTGCTGCTGAATGTATTGTCAAATATATTCCTTTTACCTCTACTCTTGGATTATTGGGATATTCAAAGGTTTTTGCTTGTGGTGAAAAATCAAGCTTTCGCAAGCTTTCATCCAAAAGCTCCGTTCTATCCTTTACTGTATATTCAGCAGACACCCAGCCTGTTATTTCTCCCTGTGTATTGCTGTAGCTTATGTTATACCAAAGTATATTGCTCTGATCCTTTTCCTCACCAACTATTGTTACAGCAGAACCTTTTAGCAGTGAGTCAACTACCTCTGCATTTTTAACAGGCTGCTGTCTTACATTAAGCTTGCTTGCGCTGATATAAACTGTGTTTGACTGTTCTTTTGTATTACTATCGTTATTAGTGTTTTCCGAGCCAGCATTTTCAACACTTTGTTCGGGTGTTGGTGTAGGCGTTGGCGTTGCTTCACCCTCACTTGGCTGTGTTTGGCTGTTCTGTGAACCTTCCGAAGAAGCTGGAACCTCTGCTTTGCTGCCACATCCTGAAAGGATAGTAGCTAGAATTAGTACAATCATTAGTATAGCTGTTACTCTTTTAATCATAAGGCACCCCTTAACCTAAATTTATTCATTTCAAAATTATATATGTAAATTATAGCACGGATTATGACGATATTTGTCATAATTTTGTTCCACTTTTAAAAGTAATTTTTTCAACTTATAGAAAAGTACGTTAACAATAGAAAAAGCAGCCATATTACTGACTGCCTAGTATTTCTTTTTATATAATATTTTGTTCTGATTTTCGCTTACTTTTGCTAATATAATATCCTTTAACTCCTCGCCTTTCTCTACAAAGGCTACAGGAATCTTTGCCGCCATATTAAAATTTACATCCAGCTCCGCTTTAGCTTCTTCATCAGAAATTATTCTTATTATCTCTTCAAAGGGTTTTACAGGCTTTATACCTCGGACTGTGGTTATACCTTGAGCTTTCTTTTTTATAAAGGCATACACCAAGGAGCTGTTTTCGTCTATGCCATGAACTGCGCAAAAGACTATATCATCAAGTCTTAAACTTGTTCTTGTTAATGGTCTTACTACTACTATTCTATTTTCATCAATAGTTATTTTTAGTATTATGCCTTTATATGCAAACATCCACAGCATAAAAAGCAATAGTGAAACAAGTATTCCTGCAAAGGTAAGCTGCAACAGATAGAGAGTTCCGACAATTAAAGCAGTTATTATTATAACGGCAATAATAGGTCCTTTTATTGAGTTTTTTGCGCCTTTATATATTTCCAAGCACTACACCATCCTTAATATTTTTGAAGCATCTGTATAAGCATTGTTTATAATTATATTAACATATATTCAATTATAGAGAAACAACTTCATAATTTAATATTTCTAGTTGTTTCTCACAAATAGCTTAGAGAATTTTAAAGTGTCTTAGCTATAAAAATAATAAGACTGCGAAGCTCAACCTTTAGTTATGGGAATTTGTATAAAGCTCTACTGTAAACTTAGTACCTTTTCCTGCTTTACTTTCAAAATAGATTCTGCCGCTGCTGCGCTCGATAATCTTTTTGACTATGGAGAGTCCCAATCCGCTTCCCTCTGCTGTACGAGATTTATCACCCTTATAAAACTTTTCAAATATCCTAGCCTTATCATCCTCTGGTATGCCTATTCCATTATCTGCAATTGAAGTCTTTATTATATTCCCCTCTTTTTTCAGTGATATTTTTATTTCTCCATAATCGTAAGAAAATTTTATTGCGTTGGTAATAAGGTTAATCCAGACCTGCTTTAACAGATCTTCGTCACCTGTGTATGCAACCTCATCAAGGTCTAAGTCGAACTCTATATTTTTTGTACTCCACTTGTTTTCTAAAAGCAGTATTACCATTCTAATTTGTTCATCTATGGAGAATATAGTGCTTTGCTCTTGTATCGCCTGATTTTCCAGATTGGCAAGCTTTAAAAGGTTGCTGCTGAGATTGGCGAGTCTGCCGGTTTCAGAGATAATTATATCTGTATATTCCTCAAATTGCTCCTGTGACAGCTTTCTGTTTTTTATCAGCTTTGCAAAGCCTTGTATGGAGGTCATGGGAGTTTTGAATTCGTGAGAAACGCTTGATATAAAATCCTTTCTAAGGTATTGTATATTTTTAAGCTCCTTAGTCATTATGTTGAAATTATCAGCTAGCTGTCCTACTTCATCACGGCTTCGGGTTTTAATCTCTATATCAAAATTGCCCTTTGCTACTTCTTTTGTGGCAGCGGTCAGCTTTTTGATAGGTCTTACTATCATTCTGACAGCTATAGCAATAAATAAAGAGCCGAGTCCTGCACAAATGATAAGTACGACAGATATTACGCCTCTGACTACCTGAAAAATATTTCTATCACGTCTGGGTGTAATAAATACAATTTGGTCGTTAAGCTTAAAAACTACATATGGAAGCCTCATCATTCTGTCATAGCTGCCTTCTATTTTTCCGCCATTGTTCAGTATATTTATCTGCTCTTGTGTAAGCTGTATATTAAAGCTCTTATTTGAAGCTAAGTCATCAATGCTGTAAAAAACCAAAACCTCTAAAATGTCTTCATTTGCTATATGCTCAAGCTCCTTTGGCGGAAAGGAATTTTGTATACAAAATACCCGAATTTGTGCTGCCTTTTCTTCTATTCTCTCTTGAAAGCTGTTTCTTAAATTATCTGCTGTTATGCCAAAGCTTATGATAAAGGCAATAGTACTGCTAAGCCATAGTATTCCTACAAATATAGCTACAAATTTTAAATATATAGATTTAAAGCCCTGCTTTTTCATATGCTACACCTTTTTCTCAGCTTTATAGCCTAAGCCTCTTATAGTTATTATTTCAAATTCCTTAATGTTTTCTAGCTTTTCCCTCAGTCTTTTTATATGAACATCTACTGTCCTCTCATCTGCGTCTGTGTCCAGCCCCCATATTTCGTCCATTAACTGCTGTCGGGTGAATATTTTTCTGGGATAGCTGAGCAGCTTAAACAGCAGATAAAACTCTTTTTTGGGCAGCTCAAGAGTTTCTTTTGGTGTAATAACAGAAAGAGCTTCATAGTCCAGTACAATACTTCCAATATTGATTTTTTTCTCATTGGAAATCTTTGCCCGCCTTAACAGCGCAGCAACCCTCAAAAGCATTTCATTCATATCTATAGGCTTTACCATGTAGTCGTCTGTACCTGCATTAAAACCCTTCTTTTTGTCCTCAAAGGTTTCTTTTGCTGTGATCATTAATATTGGAAAGTTATAGTTTGCATTTCTTAAATCCTCCGTCAAGGTATAACCGTCCATTCTTGGCATCATTATATCTGCTATCATAAGATCGATTTTTGTATTTTCGAGCAGCTCCAATGCCTCCACACCATCGCTGGCATGGAGTACATTGTAGCCTTCCGCTTGCAGATATGCAGTTATAAGCTTTCTTATACTTTCATTATCATCAACTACCAAGATATTAACCATAAAGCTTCACCTCTAACCATTTTCTAAACATGTCTTAGAGCATCTATAGGATTCAGTCTGCTTGCCTTTCTGGCTGGAGCATAACCGAATATTATTCCTACTGTTGCCGAGAAGCCTACCGCAAGCAGAATCGTTCCTACAGTAATTTTCAGTGTAAAATCAATAACCATTGCTGCCACAAAGGCAACTAATACCCCCAGCATCAACCCTATAATACCGCCGAACAAGGATAAAAATACTGATTCTATAAGAAACTGTAGCTGGATTCTTCCCGGCTCAGCTCCAAGAGCCTTTCTCAGACCTATTTCTGTTGTTCTTTCTGTTACAGATACCAGCATCATATTCATTATGCCTATTCCGCCTACCACCAGAGATATTGACGCAATACCTGCAAGAATCATGGACATCATTCCTGTTATATTTCCCATTGCATTGAGCATATCCTGCATATTAAAGACATTATATGCCTTTTCTCGATAATTAAATGCCTCATTGAGCACTCCATTTATTGAGCTTATTATTGCATCTGATTTTGCAGAGTCTGCCATGTATACATCAACACTTGTTATGCTTCTTACTCCAAGTGTTTTCATAGCAGAGGTATAAGGTATCATAACCACGTCGTTTGTAGAGCCTAAAGCAAAGCCGCTGGTTGGCTTCAGCAGTCCCACTACTGTATAGGTACAGCCGTTTACCTTTATTTGTTCCCCCACAGGACTTTTACCAAGAAAAAGCTTTTGTGCGATTTCACTTCCTATTACGGCAACCTGTGTTTTGTTTTCTACATCCAATATATTTATGCCTCTTCCGCTGGCTATGTTTTTTGATTCGCTTTTAAAATAAACCTCGTTTTTGCCCTGTACTGTTATGTTTGTTTCAGCATTGTTGTTGTATACAATGGCAGTAGAGCTGGAAATAGTAGGGGAAACTCCGCTTACATATTCAATAGCCGACAGCTTGCTTAAATCCTTTTGGTTAAGCCCCTGCTTCAGCGGTGTACCCATTGCTTGAACAGTTATCTTATTAGCTCCCAAGGCTGAAATTTGTTCTGTGATGCTTCCTGTAGCTCCCTCTACAATAGTAATCAGTGCAATAACTGAGGCTACTCCGATTACGACTCCTAAAACCGTAAGAAAGGAACGCATTTTGTTGTTAATAATATTACTCCAGGACATTTTTATACTTTCTATTATCATTGACTAAACGCTCCTTTCAATGGTATTGCCTGAACTGATTGAGTCTCTGGGCTGCTCTATGAGCTTGCCGTCCAGTATATTGACAACTCGCTTTGAATGGTTTGCAATATTTATATCATGGGTAATCATAATAATTGTTCTGCCCTCGTTGTTCAGCTCTGTAAAAAGCTCCATAATCTGCTTTCCTGTGTTTTGATCCAAAGCCCCTGTTGGCTCGTCCGCCAGCAGTATTGTGGGCTCTGTTACTACAGAACGTGCAATCGCCACACGCTGCTGCTGACCACCGGAAAGCTGATTGGGGTAATTTCGCATTTTATCATGAAGCCCTACTCTTTCCAAAATGGCTGCTGCTCTTTTTTTGCGCTGCTGAACTGGAACTCCTGCATAAATCATAGGCAGCTCTACATTTTCAAGTGCCGAGAGTCTTGGCAGAAGCTGAAAGGACTGAAATACGAAGCCTATTTCCTTGTTTCTTATTCTTGCCAGCTCCCTTTCATCTAAATCCTCCACGTCATTGTCAGCCAGTACATATTTGCCGCTGGTCGGCACATCAAGGCAGCCAATAATATTCATTAGTGTGGATTTACCTGAGCCTGATGGTCCGAGTATGGAGACAAATTCTCCTTGTGTGATTGTCAGATTAACCTTATCCAGTACTACCTGTGTTTCGCCGCCCAGATAATAGCATTTAACAATATCCTTCATTACTAAGATTTCGCTCATTGTCCGTTTCCCCCAGTCCTGCGGTCTGGTGAGCCGTTTTGGCGCATACCGGTAGGTCTGAATTCTAGGTTCGTGTCTTTCTTGACCAATACTACATCGTTTTCTGTGATTCCGCTTTTTATTTCAACTATTACGCCGTCAGTTATTCCCAGCTCGATATCTGCTCTTTTTGAGGTTTTTTCGTCCTTTACAAGTACATAGGCTTTGTTATTATCGTCAAATTGAATTGCAGACATAGGCAGTGTCAAAGCATTGCTTACACTTTTATCAAGGATTTTGGCTTCTGCTGACATTCCTATTTTTA
>CALGKJ010000232.1 GCA_937930535.1 uncultured Clostridia bacterium | reverse complement strand
AGATGGTTTTGTGTTTCCGGGAAAGTATAACAAATTTTTGTTGCAAAGGGCAGCGACAGCTTATTAGCAAGCCCAGGTGTATAATCTGACTCATGTATAACCACAGGTACTCTGCATAAAAAGGCAGCCCAAACAACTGGGGTTGATACATAACCGCCCTTGCTGAATACAACATCGGGCTTTAATTTTCTTACTACTTTAATAGCATCTCCAAATCCTTTTACAACTCTAAATGCATCTGTAATATTTTTAAAATCCAAGTATCTTCTAAGCTTGCCTGAACTAATCCTGTGAAAAGGAATTCCTGTTTTTTCTATAAGACTTTTTTCTATTCCTAAATCTGAACCAACATATTGTATGTCGTAGCCTTTATTCTTTAAAGTGTCAAACAATGCTATATTTGGAGTTACATGACCCGAGGTTCCTCCTCCAGTCATTATTATTCGCTTCATATACACACTACCTTTCCAAGTCTGATATTAACTTATATGTAAATGAATATTCCTTTTCTCAGATATTAATTCCTTTAAAGGATTTATTGCTGCTGCATTCTTTTAGTGCTTCCACTTGATATTTTTCGATACCAAATTCGCCTAGGCTGACTTTCCATTCGCTATAGTCCCCATGCCAGTCTGTTCCGCCTGTAACTAATAAATTGTGTTCTCTAGCCATATTAATATATTTCCTAATATCCTTTTCCTCATGTGCCGGATAAAATACTTCTATACCCATAAGTCCACTCTTTACAAGTCTTTCAATATGCCGATCATCGCCAATAAGCTTAGGATGCGCAATAACCGGTATCCCCCCTGAATCCAATATCGTTTTTACTGCGCTTTCTGCTGTAAATCCTTCCAGACTCATATATGCTGGGCTGTATTTACTAAAATATCTTTTATAAAATTCCTTCCACTGAGCTCTATCATCATAGCAGCCATCCAGTCGCATAGCCTCAAATACATGCATGCTGCAAATCCATGACTTTCCCTGATTGTACTGCTCAACCCGTTCCCAAGCATAATTAAGCATTTCTAATTCATTTAGCTTCTTTAACATCTGTTTTGTTTTATTTGTCCTTTCATTTGACATTGTGCTAAGATAGTCTTTAAGCTTTTGGTTTTCACAATCTATATAATAACCAAGTATATGTATTCTAAGTCCATCAATGGTTGTAGATATTTCTACAGCCGGTATGGTATCTATATTGTGAAGCTTTGCTTCATTTTGAAATTCACTTAGACCTTCAAGTGTATCATGGTCAGCTAAAGCTATGACCGATACATTATTCTGCTTGGCTATTCTTACAATTTCTCTTGGGGAGTTTGTCCCATCAGAATAATTGGAATGGATATGCAAGTCTCCATACATTTGGCGCAACCTCCTTGTTTATTATTGGCTTTACTTGCTTATTTGAGTTACTCGACTACAAATTCCTATTATAAATCAAATAATGCTGTAATACAACTGTTTATATAGGGTTTTTAGCTTAAAACTTAGATTATTCTAGCTAAAAACCTAGTAGGAAAGACCTTTAGGCATTAAGTAAAGAATAAAAAAAAACATAAACCTTAGTTTATGTTTTTTATTTATTCTCTTCCTGAGTAGCTTGAATAGGTTGAGCTGTATTTTCTGGGCTTTCATCAACCAATGCATCTCTTCTTGAAAGATTTACTCTTCCCTGCTTATCTATTTCTGTTACTTTAACCAGTATTTCATCCCCAAGGCTTACTACGTCTTCTACTTTTTCAACTCTCTTTTTATCAAGCTTTGAAATGTGTACTAGTCCTTCCTTACCAGGCAGTATTTCAACAAATGCACCGAAGGTTGTAATTCTCATTACCTTGCCTAAATATATTTCGCCTTCAACTACTTCCTTTGTGAGTCCTTCAATAATTTTCAGAGCCTTTATTCCATCACTTTGATTTATGGAAGCTATAAATACTCTTCCATCATCTTCTATGTCTATCTTTACATTTGTCTCTGCAATTATTTTGTTGATAGTTTTTCCACCTGGTCCAATAATATCTCTAATCTTATCAGGATCTATTCTGGTAGTAATAATTTTAGGTGCATAAGGTGAAAGCTCTTTTCTTGGTTTGCTTATTACCTGATTCATTTTATCAAGTATATAGAGTCTGCCTATTCTAGCTTGCTCTAGTGCTCTCTCCAGTATATCCCTATCAATACCTGCTATCTTTATATCCATTTGTATTGCTGTTATACCTTTTTCTGTTCCAGCAACCTTGAAATCCATATCGCCTAAAAAGTCTTCCATGCCTTGGATATCAGTTAAAATTGCAACATGCTCATTTTCTTTCATAAGACCCATTGCAACGCCAGCTACAGGAGCTTTTATAGGTACACCTGCATCAAGCAGTGCTAATGTACTTCCGCAAACACTTGCTTGGGATGTAGAACCATTAGAGCTTACTACCTCTGAAACAAGTCTGATAGTATACGGAAATTCCTCTTCAGAAGGTATCATTGGCTCAAGGGCTCTTTCGGCTAAAGCTCCATGACCTATTTCTCTTCTTCCGGGTCCTCTCATAAATCTTGTTTCTCCAACACTGGAAGGCGGGAAATTATAGTGATGCATATATCGCTTTGCTTCCTCTTCGCCTAAGCCGTCAAGCACCTGTACGTCGCCTAATGCTCCAAGGGTAGCTACTGTAAGTACTTGAGTCTGACCTCTGGTAAATAAACCAGAACCATGTACTCTGGGCAGTATACTTACTTCTGAGGTTATTGGACGTATCTCATCAAGTTTTCTATCATCAGGACGAATTCCTTCCTCAGTAATAAGCTTTCTTACCTGCTCCTTCACTATGTCGTACAATATTCCGTTTATTTCCTTTTTATTCTCTGGATAAATTTCTTCAAAGTGTGTCAGAGTCTCCTGATTAACCTTGTCGATATTTTCCTGACGCTCTTGTTTCTCAACTGTTCTTATAGCATCCAGCATTTTTTGTGTCGCATACTCTCTAACTGCTGAGTTTATCTCTGCATTAATATCAAAAAGAGTTACCTCTCTCTTAGGTTTTCCTACCTTTGCAACTACCTCTTCAATAAATGCTACTATCTTTTTGATATTATCATGTGCAAACATAATTGCTTCCAGCATAACTTTTTCGGATACCTCATTTGCACCGGATTCAACCATCATAACAGCATCCTTGGTTCCTGATACAACTAGGTGTAAATCACTTTTTTCTCTTTGAGCAGCTGTAGGATTCAGCACAAATTGATTATCAACAAGACCTACTAAAACTGAGCCTGTAGGCCCCATAAAAGGTATTGTTGATATTGATAAGGCTGCTGATGAACCTATCATTGCAGCTATTTCAGGTAAGTTATCCTGATCTACTGACATAACTGTTGCAATTACCTGTACATCATTTCTATATCCCTTTGGAAATAAAGGACGTATGGGTCTGTCTATCAGTCTTGCTGATAAAACAGCCTTCTCTGTAGGTTTACCTTCCCTTTTAATAAAACCTCCAGGTATCTTTCCTACTGCATATAATCTTTCCTCATAATCAACACTTAAAGGAAAAAAATCTATGCCTTCTCTTGGTTGATCAGAAGCACAAGCAGTAACCAGTACTACAGTATCACCATACTTTACCATCACTGCGCCATCTGCTAATTGAGCAATCCTTCCTGTTTCGATACTCAGGGTTCTTCCAGCGAGTTCCATATTAAATATTTCCATTATATTCCTCCCTTCAAACATATTAAAATTTCTATATGTGTTTTATTATTTCCTTCTTTAATACAAAAAAAACTTATTTAAAAGTCTAATTAGTATAGATAACCAACTAGAAAAATTTAATTTTGAAGTTGTTTCTCTATATATAATTTTTTTTTTACTGCAAAAGACTTAACACATATAGAATATTATAAAATTAACATTTTGTGGTAAAATAAAAGACTAAAAATAAGAGCGGGTAATCCCCGCCCATTTACTAACCTTTAATTCTTAATCCAAGTTTTTCCATTATTGTACGGTATCTTGCGATATCCTTTGACTTAAGATAGTTCTCAAGACCTCTTCTTTGACCAACCATCATTAAAAGACCTCTTCTTGAGTGATGATCCTTTTTATTAACCTTAAGATGCTCATTAAGGCTATTGATTCTCTTAGTCAAAAGAGCTATTTGAACCTCTGGGGATCCTGTGTCTCCCTCTTTAAGTCCGAATTGTTGTATGATTTCTAACTTTTG
>CALGKJ010000231.1 GCA_937930535.1 uncultured Clostridia bacterium | reverse complement strand
AACAACAATATGGTCAACAATAAAGCCTTTGACAGATACTGAGCCTATAACAATAGGCGAGCCTATAACAATAGGCTACCCGATAGCAAATACACAGATATATATATTAGATAAAAATAAAAAGCTGCAGCCAATAGGAGTAGCAGGAGAGCTGTATATTGGGGGAGATGGACTTGCAAGAGGCTATCTCAATAGAGAAGAGCTTACAGCAGATAAATTTGTAGAAAATCCATTTGACAGCACAAGTAAGGTATACAAAACAGGAGATCTGGCAAGATGGCTGCCAAATGGAGAAATAGAGTTCTTAGGACGTATAGATCATCAGGTAAAAATAAGAGGCTACAGAATAGAGCTGGAGGAAATAGAAAAAAGACTGTTAGAGCATAACAGTGTAAAGGAAGCAGTAGTAACAGCAAGAAATGACAGCACAGGTACAAAGTACCTATGTGCTTATATGGTGGGAGCACAGGAGATAAACACAGCAGAGGTGAGAGAACACCTTGCAAAAGAGCTGCCTGAATATATGATCCCCTCATATTTTGTACAGCTTGAAAAGCTTCCTTTGACACCCAACGGAAAGATAGACCGAAAAGCTCTGCCAGAGCCAGATAAAGCTATGATAACAACAACAGAGTACGAAGCACCAAGAAATGAGCTTGAAAAAAAGCTGGCAGATATATGGAAAGAAGTACTGGGTGTAGATAATGTAGGAATAAACGACAGCTTCTTTGAGCTGGGAGGACACTCACTAAAGGCGATAGGCCTTAGCACAAAAATACACAAGCAGCTTAGGACATATGTACCTTTAGATGTGATATTTAAAAATCCAACAATAAAAAGAATAGCAGAGTATGTTGGTAATGCTGAAAAGAGTATATTCTACGACATTACTCCAGTAGAAGTAGAGCATGACGCACCAGTACAGTACTTTGAGCCGTCATCAGCTCAAAGGAGAATATTTACCCTGCAGCAGTTTGATATTAACAGCATAACCTATAATATGCCAATGATTATGGAAATCAAGGGCAGGATAGATAGAGAAAAATTAAACACAGCCTTTAGAAAGCTGATAATAAGACATGAAGCATTAAGAACCAGCTTTAAGATTGCAGAACAAGGATTAAAGCAGCTAGTGCATAAGGAAGTTGAATTCGAGGTTGAATGCACGAGAACAGAAATGGATATTAAGGATGCTTTGAGAGAATATGCAGAGAAATTTATAAAAGCCTTTGATTTAACCAAAGCCCCCTTACTAAGAGCTGAACTAATAAATATTGCAGAAGAAGAAAACATTCTTCTTTTGGATATGCATCATATAATATCAGACGGTACATCCATGAACATTCTTATACAAGAGTTCATAAAGCTGTACCAAGGTGAAGAGCTAAAAAAACTGGATATACAATATAAGGACTATGCTTCATGGCAGAACAGCCTGCTTGAATCAGGTGCAATACAGAAGCAGGAAATATATTGGAAAAATGTATTTGAGGGAGATATTCCTGTACTTAATATGCCAACAGATTATGTTAGACCTTCAATACAAAGCTTTGAAGGGGATACCATCAGCTTTAATATTGAAGAACAGCTTTTAAAAAGGCTGAAAGCAGCAGCAGCTAAAACAGACTCTACAATGTATATGGTACTTTTAGCCGCCTTTAATATACTTATTTCTAAGTACAGCGGACAAGAGGATATAGTTATAGGCAGTCCTATAGCTGGCAGAAACCACGAGGATTTGCACAGTGTTATCGGAATGTTTGTAAATACACTGGCTATGAGGAACTATCCACAGGAACAAAAAACTATAAGAGAGTTTTTAACTGAGGTAAGGGAAAATACACTAGAAGCCTTTAAAAATCAAGAGATTCAGTTTGAGGAGCTTATAGAAAAGCTTAATATAAGAAGAGATATGAGCAGAAACCCATTATTTGACATAATGTTCTCTATGCAAAATGCAGATATGGGTGAAGTGAACATAAGCGGATTAAGCTTTAAGCCCTATGATTATTTCAGCGGGATATCTAAATTTGATATGACACTGACTGCTGCAGCCTTTGATGAAGCAATATCCTTCAGACTAGAATACTGTACTAGCCTGTATAAAAGAGAAACTGCGGAAAGGCTGGCAAAACATTATGTAAGCATATTGAATAGTATGCTGGAAAATATAGATGCACCATTATACCAGTTGAACTTGCTGACAGAGCAGGAAAAACAAAAACTGTTATATGATTTTAACAAAACCAAAAGGGATTATCCAAGAGATAAAACAATTAACAGTATTTTCGAAGAACAGGTGCTTCTAAATCCAGATAAAATAGCAGTATCACATGAAGGCAGAGAAATAACATACAAACAATTAAATACAAGAGCTAATAAGCTGGCAAGCCTTCTTATACAAAAAGGTGTTAAAGGCGACCGCATAGTGGCTATTATGACAGAGCGTTCTATAGAGATGATAATTGGTGTTATTGGAATTCTTAAGGCAGGCGGTGCATATCTGCCCATAGATGCAGATTATCCAAAGGATAGAATAGAGTACATGCTTATGGACAGCGGTGCAAATATTTTACTGCTTGAATCCAGCTTAGATATAGACTTAAGCTTCTGTGGAGAAACAATACCGCTTGACAGTACAGAATTAATTCATAAGGAAGCTGAAAATATTGGTATAAATAATACCTCGGATAATCTGGCATATATTATGTATACCTCTGGCAGTACTGGAAATCCAAAGGGAGTAATGGTAGAGCATAAAGGTGTAGTAAGGCTGGTCAAAAATCCAAACTACATACAGCTTGAAGCCAACGATAGAATACTTCAAACCGGAGCTATAGTTTTTGATGCATGTACCTTTGAAATATGGGGAGCATTGCTTAATGGTCTGACATTATATCTGGCTGATAAGGAAGTTATACTGGATGCTTATAAGCTGGAAAAAGCATTAAAGCAAAATAATATAACAATACTATGGCTGACATCATCACTATTTAATCAATTGGTAAAGCAGAACCCAAATATGTTCTCAGAATTGAAGTGGCTTTTGGTTGGGGGAGATGTGGTGTCACCACAGCATATTAAGCTGGCAAGAAGCAGTAACAATAGCCTTAAGGTGATAAATGGCTATGGACCCACTGAAAATACTACATTTTCAACCTGCTTCCTTATAGACGGAGATTATGATAATAATATTCCAATAGGAATGCCTATAAGCAATTCTACCGCATATATAGTGGATAAACATAATAAGCTGCAACCTGTTGGAATACCAGGAGAGCTGTGTGTAGGAGGAGACGGACTGGCAAGAGGCTACTTAAATAAAGCGGAGCTGACAGCAGAGAAATTTATACAAAGTCCTTTTGAAGAAAAACAGAGATTATATAAAACAGGGGATCTTGTAAGATGGCTGTCAGACGGAAATATTGAGTTTTTAGGCAGAATAGATAATCAGGTAAAAATCAGAGGCTTTAGAATAGAATTAGAGGAAATAGAAAATAAGCTGGTTAGCTATGATGGCATAAAAGAAGCAGCAGTAATAGTCAGGGAAAACGAAAAAAATGGTAAATATCTGTGCGCCTTTGTTGTTGCAGATAAAGAAGCAGAAGACATAGTAAAGAGCTTAAGAGAACATTTATCTAAGGAATTGCCTGATTATATGATACCATCATGTTTTGTGCTGCTTGACAAACTTCCATTGACAGTAAATGGAAAGGTGGATCGTAAGCTTCTGGCAGATGAAAGCATGATGCCGATACCGGATGGAAGCATACTTACCGGCTCAGAATATGAAGCACCAAGAAATGAGCTGGAGGAAAAGCTTGCAGCTATATGGGAAGCTGTTTTGGGAGTAGAAAAAATAGGAATAAACGACAACTTTTTTGAGCTGGGGGGGCACTCTCTAAAGGCAACAGATATGACCGCTCAAATACGTAGAGCTATTGACGTAGAAATTACCTTGAGAGAAATATTCAAAACGCCTACTATTAAAGAAATAGCAGAATATATTAACAGGCAGGAAAAGACAAAATATTCAAGCATAAGGTCAGTAGAAAAGAAGGAGTATTATGAACTCTCATCGGCGCAGAAGCGAATATATACACTACAGCAACTGGATTCCGGCAGTACAAGCTATAACATGCCTGGAATATTGGAAATACAGGGAGACCTTGGGCTGGAACAACTGAAAAATGCATTTAGAGCAGTTATACAAAGACACGAAGTGCTTAGAACAAGCTTTGTACAAGTAGAAGATGAATTGATGCAGAAAGTACATGATAAGGTGGAATTTGAAATACAGTCCTTAGATATCAGCATGTCAATAAACAATGAACTGCTAATACAAGATACCTTGAAGAATTTCGTAAGAGCCTTTGAATTGGACAAAGCACCGCTTTTGAGGGTTGGTATTACTGAGCTGCCATCATATACAAAAATACTTTCAGACGATAATAGCAACAAAAAACGGTATATTATGATATTTGATATGCACCATATTATATCCGATGGTGTTTCTATGAGCATACTTATAAATGATGTATTAAAAGCATATATGGGTATATCGCTTCCAGAGCTGAAACTGCAATATATAGATTACGCTCAATGGCAGAAGGAGAATAAAGACACTGAAAAAATGAAGAAGCAGGAAGAATACTGGCTGGAACAATACAAAGGAGAACTGCCGGTGCTTAATCTTCCTACAGATTACCAAAGACCAGCTATCCAGAGCTTTAAAGGAGATAAAATACGTTTTAAAGTAGAACAAGAACTGGCAGAAAGGCTTGGAAGATTAGCAAAGACGACAGGCACTACAATGTATATGGTGCTTTTAAGCAGTCTTAATATATTGCTGTCAAAATACAGCGGACAAGAGGATATTGTAATAGGCAGTCCTATAGCAGGAAGAACCTATTCTGACTTCAATAGCATAATAGGTATGTTCGTTAATACTCTTGCCATGAGAAACCATCCAGAAGGACAAAAGACAGTAAGGGAATTCCTGCTGGAAGTAAAAACAAATGCATTAAAAGCATATGAAAACCAAGACTATCAGTTTGAAGAACTAATAGAAATCCTTAATATACCAAGAGATATGAGCAGGAATCCTGTATTTGACGTAATGTTTGCTCTACAGAACATGAATACTAAAGAGATAAATGCAGAAGGACTTAAATTTAAAACCTATGAAGCTGAAAGCAAAACCTCCAAATTTGACTTAACTATTACAGCAATAGAAGCAGAAAAATCAATAGATATGGAAATAGAATATTGTACAAGACTTTTCAGCAAAGCAAGTATTGAAAGAATGAAGCTGCATCTTTTGAGAACTCTTGAAGAACTGACAGGGGATATGAATAAACCGCTGAAAGAAATCGAGATATTAACAGAAGAAGAAAAACAGCAGCTTATAATCGGCTTTAATGATACAGCAAGTAAATATCCTAGAAATAAGACCATACAAGAGCTGTTTGAAGAGCAGGTACAAAAAAATCCAAATAATACAGCATTAGTATATGAAGATAAGCATTTGACCTATAGAGAGCTGAACGAAAAAGCAAATCAACTAGCAAGAGTACTGAGAAATAAGGGTGTAGGAGCAGATACTGTAGTAGGACTAATGGTAGAACGCTCATTTGAAACAATAGTCGGTATCATGGGAATATTAAAGGCAGGAGGAGCATATCTGCCCATAGACCTTGAACATCCTGTGGAAAGAATAAAATATATGCTTGAGGACAGCAATATCGGGATAGTTCTTACGAAAAATAGTATTAAGGACAAAGTACATTTTGATGAGTATACCCTGCTGTTTATTGAGGATGAAAACATATACTGTGGTGAAGCTGGAAACCTTGACTTATGTAATAATTCAGATAACCTTGCCTATATAATGTATACATCCGGCAGTACTGGCAAGCCCAAGGGAAATCTGACTATGCACTACAATATAGTGAGAGTAGTAAAAAATACAAACTATATCAGCATTGACAGCTCTGACGTAATATTACAGCTTTCAAATTATGCCTTTGACGGCTCTACCTTTGATATTTTCGGTGCGCTGTTAAATGGAGCAAGGCTTGTACTCATTAATAAGGAAAATGTACTTAATATGGATAAGCTTTCTGAAATTATAAAAAACGAAGGCATTACCGTATTCTTAGCCACCACTGCTCTTTTTAACCTAATAGTGGAAACTAACATTGAAGGCTTATCCAATATAAGAAAAGTACTTTTCGGCGGAGAAAGAGTGTCATTGCAGCATGCCAAAAAAGCATTTGAATATTTGGGCAAAAACAGAATAATAAATGCATATGGACCTACAGAAAGTACAGTTTATGCAACCTGCTACTGCATAAATGAAATAGATGAAAGACTTGGAACAGTACCCATCGGCGGTCCAATATCCAATACCAAGCTATATGTAGTTGACAAATATAATAAGCTTTGCCCCATAGGTGTGGCAGGAGAGCTGTGTATATCAGGAGATGGACTTGTAAGAGGATACCTTAACAGACCAGAGCTGACAGCAGAGAAATTTATTGATAACCCCTTTGAACAGTTTGATAAAGCTGACTACAGCTCAAAAATGTACAGAACCGGTGATTTGGTAAGGTGGCTGCCAGATGGGAATATAGAATTTATTGGCAGAATAGATAATCAGGTAAAAATAAGAGGCTTTAGAATAGAGCTGGGTGAAATTGAGAGCAAGCTTTTAGGGCATCAAGAAATAAAGGAAGCGGCAGTAACCGTAGTAGAAGCTCAGGGGAATAAATATATATGTGCCTATATTGCTGTTAACAGTCATCATAATACAGAAAAAGAATTGACATTAAGTGATATCAGAGAATATCTGTCGCAGGATTTACCGGACTATATGCTTCCTGCTTGCCTTGTAAAGCTGGATAAGCTTCCCCTGACATCAAACGGAAAGGTAAACCGCAGATTATTGCCGCAGCCAGAAATAAGTGCAGCAGCAGGAACTGAATATGAGGCACCCAGAAACGAAGTGGAAAGCAAGCTGGCAGAAATATGGCAGGAAGTACTGGGAGTACAGCGTATTGGTATAAATGACAGCTTCTTTGAGCTAGGGGGACATTCACTAAAAGCTACCAAGCTTGCAGCAAGGATGCATAAGGAATTCAATGTAGAAATATTGTTAAAAGATATATTCGCCAAACCCACTATAAAAGAGTTCAGCAGCCATATAAAAACTATGGAGCACAATATATATACGGAAATAAAGTCTGTAGAAGAAGCCTCCCACATGGCAGAGGATTTATATGAACTATCCTCAGCACAGAAAAGAATATTTACATTGCAGCAGTTTGATGCTGACAGCACAAGCTATAATATAGCAGGTGTACTGGAGCTGCAAGGCGAGCTGGATACCAAGAAGCTGGAGAACGCATTTAAGACATTAATACAGCGGCATGAGTCATTAAGAACCAGCTTTGAGTTTACACAACAAGGATTAGTTCAGAGAATTCATAAAGCTGTAGATTTTGAAATAGAATACAAGAATTTTGAAATATCTGCAGACAGCATACTACCTGAGCAATTAGAAGAAATAGCAGGAGGATTTATAAGGGCATTTGACTTAAGCAAGGCTCCCTTGGCACGAATAGGCGTGTATACAGCAATACACATACAGCAAAATAAATCCCTCTGCATGAATAAGCATATACTGTTATTTGATATGCACCACATAATATCCGACGGAGTATCCATGAGCATACTCATAAAGGAATTTATACAGCTATATCAAGGAGCAGAGCTGCCAAGCCTTAGAATACAATACAAGGACTATGCAGTAAGGCAGAACAACTCTGTCAGAGAAGGAGCACTTAAAGCACAGGAAGAATACTGGCTGAACAGCTTTAAAGGAGAACTGCCAGCACTGAATCTTCCACTGGACTATCCAAGACCTCCTGTACAAAGCTTTGAAGGAGCACATATAGACTTTAGCCTCGGAGAAGCACTGACAGAAAAGCTCAATAAAACCCTGAAGCAAACAGGAACAACCCTATACATGGCACTGCTGGCAGCATACAACATAGCACTATCAAAATACAGCGGACAAGAGGATATAGTAGTAGGCTCGCCAATAGCAGGAAGACCACA
>CALGKJ010000230.1 GCA_937930535.1 uncultured Clostridia bacterium | reverse complement strand
TCAAATATTCCCACCAATAGAATGGTATTAGTAGTAAGTATGGTATAAGAATTTTTATTGTGAAAAATTTACTCAGGTTATATTTAAAAATTATCTTAAGATTTTTTTTAAATAAGGAATATGTGGAAAACAATAGTAATAAAGCGACTAAAAATATAGCGAAGGTGTATTTTATTCCCCAGTTACCCCAATAAATAAAAGGATATTCATAACGCACATTCATCCCCCCAACCTATTACCGAAATATAAAAGCATGTCACATTATGGATATACTAGCATAATGTGACATGCTTTTCAATAATATTATATTCTATTATTAAAGTACTCCTGTGTTACACCTAGTTGCTTTTTTAATATTTCTCTCCAAAGATGGTGCTTGATTTCTCCTGAGCCTTTGGATACTTTTGTTCTTCTTATGATTCCATCTGTTTCTACTTTTCTGTAGTAGTAGTGGTCAGTATCCTTGTAAAGTTCCCAGCCATCTCTGTCACAAAATCTTTTTAACTCTTTCCAGCTTGGCATAAAAAGCTTTCCTTTAACTCGTTATCATCCTCAATTAAGAGAACTTTTAGTATACTTTTTATTTGCTTTCTTCTATTTATATCACTTGACCAAAATTCTATATCTTGGTAGTATTCAAGAGCATATTCTCTTAAATCCTGTATTAGAGAATTTATGGCTTCCTTTTTACTCTCACCATTTACAACTAAATCAAAGCCTTCAAGTGATAAAGTAATTGTTCCATCTGCTTCTATGTATTCATCTATATGAAAAATGACATCTTCAACCAGCTCTTTAGCCATTTCTAAACTAATTCCCATAAAATAATCTCTGGAGCGTTTTACGAATATAGGTTTAGTTCTAATAATTTTATCTATATAGCCGCCAAAGTCTTTTCTCATATCGGTAGCATTTACTGCTAACATTTTAAACACCCCCTGTTCACCTCCATTATACCATATTTACGTAAAATGTACACTATGTACTTTATGTACATCATATACATTTTATGCTTAAGTTTATCATAAGTAATCGTAATTCCATGCCGAATAACATAAACTTGATAATATGGTAATAATATCACAGTGGGATGAATTGTAACAACAATAATTATAAATTTAAATCTACAAAAGGTGTGTGAAATAGTTTTGCTTTATACTGTTCTTAAAACCAACCATATCTCCTACAAAACAGGCATATACAGATCAATCACCTTATATCCCTCATTTTGAGCGAATCTCTCGTCATACCATTCCATTTCAAAGCCTAGGCTTTCATTAAATTGCAAGCCTTGCTTTTTCATTTCTGCTTCTGTGGAGCAGTGTGCATTAATATACACGTCTGGTTCTATACCTTGCATAGTGGCTACGGCACAGCGGCATTTGGGCATGTGGATGCTGATTAGTCCTTCTGGTACATCAGCGTCTGGCTTTACGAATATGCCCACTATATAGGAAAAGGTGTTGTCAGCGGGGTCAAATCTGCCCATCCAGCCTGCACATGCATTGCTGTATACTCTGTCGGGGTGTTTTTGGATGCTTTTCATAGTGTCGTCCTCATTGCATTTTTCCCAAAAGGCTGGTATAGGGTTGCCTTGAGGATGTCCCATCATACAGCGGATTTCCTTTCCTATCAGCTTGCAGGATTCAAGCTCAACTACGGAAAACTTTACGATTTCTGCCTTTGGCTTTCTTCCTCCGTCCTTTACCGGATAGTAAATATCCATATATGTAGTATTTCCCTCTTGTATAACTTCTTCAAGCCAATATCTATTATTATAGTTAGTAGTCTTATATTCCCCATTCATTACCCAGTCATTAAGCTGTTTCCAACCCTGTGGAATGGTATCAAAGGGGTTTTCAAAGGGATTGGTTATCCTTAGTACTGCGTACTCATCTGCTTCAATATATTTTATTTTTACTTTATCGGACTCAACAGCAGTATCGGACACAGTAAGCCAGTACTCATATCCTCTCAGCCCTTTTTCTGCCTGCTCTTTACTGACAGGTACGTCGAATCCAAAGTTTCTCATATTTTCCTGTTTGTTTAGTTCATTTTTTCTTGCCCAGTTATTCATATATTCCATGACTTCTTCTTCGGGATTTTGACTAATAATGCGATAGCTTGCTACTTTCATAGGCTCCAAACTTTTTATGGATATTTCGCTATAAATATTACTCAACGTTAGCACATCCTTCCATTTACTGATGTTATAATTATAGCGAACATTTGTTCCTTTTTCAATATCAAAATCCTATTCTGCCGCTTTAAAATTATATAGGGGCTTAATAGCTTTCATAATGTCAACTGCATCCTTGATATTTTCGATTATTTCGCTCATAGGCTTATAAGCCATAGGTGCTTCGTCCAGAGTGGATTTGTTTACAGAGGTGGTAAATATACCGTCCATCGATTTTTCATATTCTTTTAGGGTTATTACCTGCTTTGCCTTGCTTCTGCTCATCAGTCTGCCTGCTCCGTGAGGGGCTGAGCAGTTCCAGTCAGGGTTTCCCTTGCCGATACAAATAAGACTTCCATCTCTCATATTGATAGGGACTAGCACTTTCTCGTCTTTTTTCGCTGAGATAGCACCTTTTCTAAGTATCATAGTATCCATGTCTATATAATTATGAAT
Organism: uncultured Clostridia bacterium; assembly: GCA_937930535.1. Taxonomy (GTDB): domain Bacteria; phylum Bacillota; class Clostridia; order Lutisporales; family Lutisporaceae; genus CALGKJ01. The sequence goes on along the minus strand of CALGKJ010000230.1, from coordinate 35,850 downwards.
GGTAGTAAACTGTTCAACTACCTTAAGCTTATTATGCTTGACAAGCTCGTCTATTATGGCTTTTCTATTGTAGGCTGCATAGGCTTGAACAATCTTCATATCATTTATATAGTCATTAAAGCTTTCACCCTCCAAGTACGCTAAAGCCTTGTTTACATTTGTGGCTTTCAGCTTTTTCAGCTCATCTTGTATTTCTTTTTCCCTGCCTTCTGCTTTTAGCTTATTTACAAGCTCGTCTTTTAGTTCATTTAATTTGACAAGCTCCTTATATGCCTTTTCCTGATAATATTCTGCCACCTGCTTTCCCAAATTGCGGCTGCCGGAATGTACTATAAGGTATAGATTTTCTTCTTCATCCCTGCCCACCTCTATAAAGTGGTTTCCACCTCCCAGTGTTCCTATGCTCAGCTTTGCTCTATTTAGGTTAACATGCTTTTTACATGCCAAACCGTCAAAGTTGATTTCTTCTGCATACTTATGCTGCTTCTGCCTTATATCAAAGCCGGAGGGTATCAAGCTGTAGATTGACTTATCCAGCTTTTGAAGCTCAATATTACTCTGCTTTATTCGTATAGTCTCCATGCCGCAGCCTATGTCCACGCCTACAAGATTAGGCACTACCTTGTCGCTGATGGTCATTGTAGTACCAATGGTGCAGCCTGCCCCTGCATGGGTATCCGGCATTATTCTGATTTTGCTTCCCTGTGCTAATTCCTGATTGCACAGCTCAATAATCTGAGCAGCCGCTTCCTGCTCAAGATTGTCTGTGTATACCTTTGCGGTGTTGTATTTTCCTTGTAGTTCTATCATTTAATCAAGCCTGCCTTATAAATTTATCGCAAAGAGCCTTTACTCTGCTTATTGCTGGAGTCTTATCAGCATCTTTATTGTCTATAGTCCAATTGATGATGTCTGCTATTTCCTCCATATCCTTCTCAGCCAATCCTCTTGTAGTAATTGCAGGAGTACCTATTCTTATACCGCTGGTTACAAAAGGACTTTGTGTTTCAAAGGGTACAGTATTTTTATTTACAGTAATGCCTATTTCATCAAGCAGATGCTCTGCTTCTCTGCCTGTTACGTCCTTGTTTCTCAGATCAACCAGCATCAAATGGTTGTCTGTGCCGTCTGATACCAGCTTAAAACCTCTTTCCATCAGTGCTTTTGCAAGTGCCTTTGCATTTTTTATAACCATTGTCTGGTATTCCTTAAACTCATCAGATGCCGCTTCCTTAAAGCATACTGCCTTTGCAGCTATTACATGCATCAGCGGCCCTCCTTGTATACCTGGGAATATTGCCTTATCAATATCCCTTGCATACTTCTCCTTGCATAGTATAGCTCCGCCTCTTGGTCCTCTCAAGGTCTTATGTGTTGTTGTTGTAACAAAGTCTGCGTATGGCACTGGACTTGGATGCACATTTGCTGCAACTAAGCCAGCAATGTGCGCCATGTCAACCATCATATATGCACCTATCTCGTCGCATACTTCTCTTATTCTTTTAAAATCAATTATTCTTGGATATGCACTGGCACCAGCTACAATCATTTTGGGTTTTTCCTTTACAGCTATTTTTCTAAGCTCCTCATAGTCTATAAAGCCTTTTTCGTCAACGCCATAGTAAATAAAGTTAAACAGCTTGCCTGAAAAGTTTACAGGACTTCCATGGGTAAGGTGTCCTCCATGAGACAAATCCATCCCCAAAACCTTATCACCAGGATCCAGGACACTTAGATAAACCCCCATATTGGCTTGAGAGCCGGAGTGAGGCTGAACATTTGCATACTCTGCTCCGAAAAGTGAGGTTAGTCTTTCTATTGCAATGTTTTCTGATATATCTACATATTCACAGCCGCCGTAGTATCTCTTGCTTGGATATCCCTCTGCATACTTGTTTGCAAGGGGTGAACCCATGGTCTCCATTACTGCCTTGCTTATAAAATTTTCAGAGGCTATAAGCTCTATTTTGTTGTATTGTCTTTCTTCCTCCAGTTCTATAGTCTTATATATTTCAGGGTCATATTTTCTTAGATTTTCATAGCTCAATTAGATCATTTCCTTTCCCAGTATAACTATATTTAGTACATTAATTGCTGTTTTTTTTGCTCCACTTCGCTTTTGGATCTTTTAAAGTTCAAAAACGAACTTATAAACAACTATATCAAACTCATAAGCCTGCTTCAACACATTTAATTTTTTCTTCATTACAGTTCCCTCTTTTATATTTTTTTATAAATCTCTTATAGATAACCAACTCTAAAACTCAAATTACTTTTCGTTAAGAGTTGCTAATCTATTTGTGAGAAGCAACTGGATATATTTAATTTTGTAGTTGTTTCTCTTTATAAAAAAGACATGTTATCCTTCGGTTAAGATACGAAGAATAACATGTCTTTTATTTAGTTTATTTGGGTTATCTTTATTTCAGAACAGCTTCAAGCCATGCTTTATCCTTGATGCAGGGAATATGTGTCCTGACTCTGTCAACTTCTTTTATATCAATATCATGCACCAAAACAGTATCCTCTGAGTCACTGGCATTAGCCAAAATGCTTCCCCAAGGATCAATTATATAGCTGTTGCCGAGAAACCTCATATCTCCATCCCTTCCCGATCTATTGGATGCAATAACATATGATTGATTCTCAATAGCTCGTGCTTTTAAAAGGGTATTCCAGTGCTCTAGTCTTGGAAATGGAAATGCTGATGAAACTATTAATGCCGAGCATCCCTCGTTTAGATATCTTCTGCTTAGCTCTGGGAATCTTATATCATAGCATATGAGTATACCAAATTTGAAGCTGCCTATATTAAACACTTTTATTTCGTTACCGGCTTCAAATACTTCTTTTTCATTACTTAAGCAAAATAGATTTATTTTCCTGTACTTTTCTATTAATTCCCCTTTATTGTTATATACAACTGTAGAATTATAATACTTCCCCTCGTATTTTTCAAAAACACCCGCAGCAATATAAATATTCAGCTCCTGAGATATATTTGAAAGCTCCTGAGCAGTATCACAGAAGTCATAATCCAGACTATTAAGTATATCTAATTGGTAGCCTACATTAAACAATTCAGGTAAAACTGCAAACTCTGCCCCATTTTCTTTGGCCTTTATCAGAAGGCTTCGAGCTTTTTCGAGATTTGCCTTTACATTGCCGATCTCACAGTCCATTTGAATACACGCAACTTTAATTATATCTTTCATATATCCACCTTTTTATCTAATATTAAAAACAACATCTATAGATTATCAATAATCCATAAATTTTTCAATAGCTCCATTGCTGAAAAATAAATTCCATTTTGATTAGCCTAAGCTTGTATAACTCTTTTCATAAAAACCTATAACTTCTATAGTGTGTTTATGCAAACCTCTATGTATTCTGGAAACTCGGCTATATTATCCAAGGTATGCTCGAATATGTAGTTTCCATTTCCATCAGAAGACTTTTCTTGAAAGCCCGAAAATCGGAAGCTTACATTCATCATCCTGTTGCGCCCAGTGTCACGAAAATTTGCTAATAATGTTTTATTGTTCTTTTTTGCTTCCTTCATAATATAGCTCAATAGAACTGTGCCTACACCTCTTGACACTACGCGGCATGACATAAGCATCATTTCAAGCCTCCAATGATCTTCCATCATGTTTACTAAGGCAAGACCTATCTTGCCATAGGTTCCATATTTGTCCTCCAGCTCACAAATAAGCAGCTTATGATTTTCAGATAGCCGCAGCTCATTTAACTCATCATAGCTGAAGGTTTTGCCTGTGGCATTCAACTGATTTGTTCTTACTGTAAGCTCCTCTGCACGCTTTAAATCTTCTTCCATAGCATCGCTGATTGTAAATTTCATATTAAGCGAAGCAAGGAAGGATTCTGCTGGTCCTTGATATTCTTCCTCTAGCTGCTTTCTTATGTAGTCAGCCTGATACATTTTACGTCTTCGGGCTGAATCAACTGTAATAAACTTAGGGTTCAGACGAGGATTATCTAAAAGCGTCTGATATAGTTCTGAATTAATGCAATTTACTGTTGGATGTGTATTTTTTACCTCCTCAAGCTCAAACTCCTGATCATCTACAAAAAGGATAGCATCCATACCTATATTTATATTTTTCTGAATTCGCTCCACGGAATAGGATTTTGCATTCCAGTGGATTTCAGGATAAAGAAAATAATCATCCAGACCGAATTCCTTAAGCTTTGACATTGCCAAATCATAGTCGTTTTTACTAGCAACTGATTGGAGTATGCCCCGTTTGTCCAAGGTTTCTATAATCTCTATAATTCCTGGCTTTAATTGAACATCACCAGATTCAATTAAAACTCCATCCCATAAGGTGTTATCCAGATCCCAAACAATACATTTTATATCTTTTTTTTCATCCATAAGTATTCCCCTTCCCCAAATATTATGTTTTTGGAAGCTTTCGTCTTTCTATGTATTAATAGTCCTATTTCTTTTTATTCCTTATATAATAGTGCTGTAAACCATAGTTTGAAATTATCTCCTGCTGCATTTGAGATGAACCTTCTATTACCTCTAATACCTTTGCTTCTCTGTAGAGTCTTTCTACAGGATACTGATTTGTAAAGCCATTGGCACCGTGTACTTGTAATGCATCATTTGCCACCTCTACTGCAACCTTTGAGGTAAAATATTTTGATGTAGTTGTTTCAATGATTGACTCAGGATCTTTATCCCTCCTCAATTGACCCGCTCTCAGACAGAGGGCTCTGGCTGCATGGATCTTGGTGACAGCATCGCCAATCATGCCTCGGATAAGCTGGAAGTTTCTTAGTTTCTGATCAAACTGCGAACGGTTACGGGAGTACGTTACCATTGCCTCCAGTGCTTCCTGTGCTAATCCCACACCTGCCCAAGCTATACTATAGCGTCCGAAATCAAGAGCTGTGGAAACAACATACTCAAAGCCGAAGTTAAGCTTTCCTATTACATTCTCCTTGGGAACTCTAACATTATTAAGATAGATTTCAGCAAGATATGTTGCACGAGCAACCATTAAGCCCTCTATACGCTTCGTCTCAAGTCCTTGGAAGGATCTTTCCACTAAAAATGCAGTACTCCTGCCATTATTTGCTGCAATAATAATAAATACATCTGCTAAATGTCCAAAGGTAATCCATTTTTTGGCTCCATTTATAACATAGCAGTCATCCTCTTCATGCCATGTAGTCTTGATACCCTTTGCATCGGATCCGATATCTGGCTCTGATAATCCAAAGGCACCAATCGCTTCTCCACGTGCCATAAGAGGCAGCCATTTATTTTTTTGATCTGCTGTTCCCAGACGGAGTATAGTCTCTCCAACAAGAGAACTGTGAACTGTAAGAAGGCTTCTTGTTGCAACACAGCCTTTTCCGAATGCCTCTGTGAACAAGCCATAATATACAGGATCAAGTTCCAAACCCCCATACTGCTTTGGGAAAGGTGCAGCTAAATATCCTTTAGCTGCCATTTTGCTAATCAACTCTCTAGGTATTCCGCCTTTTTCCTCAAATTCATTTACATACGGACGTATTTCATCATTTACAAAAGCTTCAGCTTCTTCAACAATGGCAGCTTGTATTTTATCATAATTCATTATATTTCCTCCTCTACATACTCGCTAGGAAATCGCGAAAATATGGTTATGCTTTTGTCAAGCTTTTCCTAACTGTGTTTATAATTTTTATAGCCTTAATAGATGCTATAGGGTTTTATAGAACATCATCACATACATGTAATCAGATTCGTGATTTCACTCTCCTTTCAACTGATTTGTCAATGAGATTTTTATTCATAGTTGTAGGTCTAACTGATATAGGGGGAATAAAGGAATGTATAAGGTGAAAATATTGCAATAAATGAGCTGCTTATGATTGGAGTTAGATGATGGGCAAGCACAGCTATAATAACTACTAAGTTTTATATATAATAAAAACGGCAAAGCAAATAGCACAAGTTTGCTGCGTTGCTAGTCCATAAATGATTCAACCAAGAAGTTGAACAATTTATGGATTTAATTCTTATTTCACGCAAAACAATTGTAAATTTCAATTACTATTTCTTGTTATTAGTTGATGCAACCGATATTTATTTCCTTTATATAGTAGCATAAAATGTATTGTATTACAACATTTTTTTGGCATTTTACTCATTTCGTAACAATATTTTCCCATTACCAAATTGCACATTATATACATTTACACTTGCTGTTTTTTCTATAAAAAATCGGTCTTATGCTTTAAGCTTTTGCATATAAAAAAACCTTTAGATTAATATATTTACATAATCTAAAGGTTTTTTGTATTACAGTTATGTAGTTAAATTTGAATCCATTATGTAAGGAGTCTTTGCATTAGTGCAATATAGTCATCATAGAGACTTCTATTTTACAGCCTCTACTGCTTTAATACAGCTTCTGCCCCAAGGGTCACTGTCATGACCAGCAAATGCTGTTACTGTCAGGGATAGTATTAGTATTGTTATTAGTACGACGCATATTATGGATTTTATTGCTTTCATTTATCCTGCTCCTTTACTTTTCAAATTCTACTATGACTGAACAGCTTCTGCCCCAAGGGTCTGTATCAAGGCCAGCAAATGCTGTTACTGTTAGGGATAGTGTTAGTATTGATATTAGTATGACGCATGTTATGGATTTTATTGCTTTCATTTATCCCACTCCTTCTAACCTTCTTATTTTTTTATAAATTAGTGCAACGCAGCTTTGAAGGTTTACTATGTAATCCTTTTTATAACCCTGAGTCTGATTATCCTCCATTTGCAGGATAGCATCAGCAAAGCGTTGCAATAAATATTTTTCATTTATTAGGGCTGCTAGCTCATTGATATCCTCTATGAGACAGCTTTTATCCACCAGCTTTGTGCTGGCAAGCTTTAAGTCATCAAAATAGTCAAGGCACTCCTCCTTGTAGCCCATTAAATATCTTGCCTTTGTATAGGTTTGTTTGTATAGTATGTATCTTTTATAATCATTAGTGCTATCTACATAGAATAGTGCTTTTGTACTAAGCTGTATTGACTCTGCATAAAGCTCCATGTCTATCATTACCATAGCCTTATTATTTAGTACAGTACTAATACGTACATAGTCATTAGGGTCATACATACCTATTACTTTATCATATATTTCTATAGCTTCCTTATAATTGGATTCCTTAAAATATGTAGAACCGATGTTCTGCAAGGCAACAGTTCTTTCCTCCAGATTTGATGCATTGGTACTTGCTTTTAAAAACAGCTCTCTTGCAGCAGCGGTATTGTTTCTGTCAACCTCAAATTTGCCTCTCCAGTAATAGTATCTGAAAAGCATATCCTCTCGTATTTTGTTGTCCTTTATTATTTCCTCTGCCATATCAAAGTACATTAATGCCTTATTATCAAGCTGTTCGCGTCCCAAAACATCTGCAAGCTCACAGTATAGCTGTACCAGCCTGTCTAAATCTAGTCTGCCCATTCTTTCTATAGCCATCTCATACCATTCTATGGACTGGCTGATGACATTCCTATAAAAGCAGTTATTAGCCTTTGCTCTCAGCATCATTGCCTTTTCCACCGGCAGATCAAATTTTTCAAGAAGCTGCTCAATAGCTCTAAATGTATCCAAGTCTTCTCTTTCGTTATAAAGCTTTATATTTGCATTAACATCCCATGCGAATCGCCTTGCCTGCTCCTGATCAGTAAGCACAATATCTGAGTAGCCTACATTAAAGCAGTTTACTATTATTAACTTTAGTGTCTCAGAATAGATTTTTTTCCTTGCAAGGTATGTTCTCAGGGAATCAAGGGTAATGGATAGCTGATTATTATCATAAAAATCTGCAACAGATTTGTAGCGAAGCAGTATGTATTTCTTAATCTGCGGTCCTTCGCCCAACAGCTTTATATCATCCTTTGTAAGCTTTTTCATCTCAACACCCCTAATAATTTAAATCGCGATTAAATTATACCATTATTCCCAATACAATGGAAGTAGGTAAAGTGGATTTTTTTAGTATAGCTTACAATGTTAGTTTGGTTGATTTGTTGGGTGCCGGAATGTAAAAAAAATCCTTTAGACTATACAAGTGCATTGTCTAAAGGCATATATTATTTTGATAATCCTATTAATATTTTTTACTTGCAAAAACCATCTAAAATAGGCTTACATTAAAATAAGAATGTGGTCTAGCTTTGTACCAGTTCTCAAGCTTCAATTGCCTTTAATATAAACTCCTCAAAGTAGTACATAGGTCTTAAGGAGTCATTGTAAATCCTGCTAGTAAAAACCACAACCATTTCAAATTTTGGTACAACAATAATGTATTGACCTCCGTAGCCCAAAGCGAAGTAATATTCAACATTTATATCAGCATTTTCAAATGATGATACCCACCAGTGATACGCATAACTGCCAATCTGTTTATATGTTTTGTATCGGGGGGCTGTAGATTCTTCAATCCATTCACTTGAAATAATCTGCTTGCCTTTCCAAAAACCCTTATTCAGATATAAGCTGCCAAACCTTAGCATATCCATTGATGTGATTCTAAGCCCATCTGCCCCGAGACTAATCCCTTGCCTTTCATGCCATACTGATTTTGATATTTCAATATGTTTAAAAAGGTGCTCTCTGGCGTATTCATCAGCAGTAACACCTGTAATCTTGCTTATAATAGCCGATAACAAATGTGAACAGCCGGAATTATAGTTCATACCATGTCCAGGCTCTGTAACAATAGGTCTTTTTAGTATAAACTTGATTATATCACTGCTGTATACCATTGGGGCAAAGCAATTCCAAGCCCCAAATTCCGGCCAGTCAAACCCCGGTGTCATAGTTAGCAAATGGTAGATTGTAATATTTTTCAATCTCTCATCAAGCAGATTATTAACTATATCACCAAAAAACTCTGTTATCGAAGTATGCACACTCTTAATCAAGCCTTTGTCAATTAAGATGCCAATCAGTGCGGATATTATGCTTTTAGTACATGAATTAATGGTCTGAACAGCATTAGAGGTTTTGTTATTCTTGTAGTGTTCAAATATAAGTTGATTATTTTTCAATATAAGACAGCTTAATATTTTTTCGCTGCGGATTTTCCTTCTTAAGTCGCTTATTATGGTTTCGTTGATTTTTGATTTAGTTGAGTTGTTTTCGTATATGCTCATAAGTTTCTCCGAAATATATAGATTTAAGAATACATAGGTTGCAGTAATATATGACCAAACTATGCATTTTTACTTTTCAGTGGTGAACACTAAATGGGGGGTTTCCGCCCTTTTCTAACCAGTTACTCTGTTTCACCAATTTATATTGCACCTATAATATTCTTCCATAGCCTTTGCTTTTCGCATATTTGTCATTTCTGCTACTACCCTTAGAGGTTCGATACTACCTGTTAGTATGCACTAATAATATCAGATTCAAAAAAACGCTCTTGAAACTCAGTTAAAGCTCTTATCTGATCTCTATTATATAAATCCAAACTTTTACAAACCACCAGTTTATCTTCATCGTCATTTCTTCTATTTATTATTGCAACAACATATCCTGTGTAAAACTTTAATGGTTCAAATTCTCCGATAATATAGGCATCTATAGCTTCTCCATCCCCAGAAACTGTATCTGGAATGTATCCATAGTTGATGGGGTATATAAAATTATGCTGAGGGTGCTTAGAGCCTAACGGTCTATCCATAGTTGCCTTAACTTCTCTACCTAAGTATTCTGTAATCATTTTTTCTGTTAGTGCTTTTCTATACAGAAGCGGTTGAATACTAGGATACGTTAATTTTTCCGGCAGCTTTTCAAATAGTTTTACTTCTCCTATTTCTAAATCAGGTAAATCACCAAAATCCTTTATATCAGCATAAAATAGTCTGCCATAGGATTTTTTATCGTCAATTATAACACAATAATCACATATAGGTTTTATTTGAAAATTTTTCGCTCTCGTTTCCTCAAAAAGCTCCCTTTTGGCAGTATCGTTAATGTCCTCATCAGTTTCCCTGCGCCCTCCCGGTATCTCCCAAGTATCTCTTTCCTTATGTTTTACAAATACCCACTTTTTCTCATGAACAGCACTGATTACTGCGTATTTTAGGTTTTCGTTTTTTACTTGTCCTATGTTTTGGAATTCTACTTTCATATTTGCCTCCGAAAAATATTAAAGGTTATTAATCTATTTTTAACTAATGACACTTATAGGTACATTCTTAAATCATCAATAAACTTTTTAGTACATTCCAGCTGTTCTTCTACTAATTGGAAAAATGAATCTGTGCAGCTGCAATATCCTTTTCTGTTGGAACATGCTATATACTCATTAGACTTCTCTATTATTCTTGCTTCAAACTGCTTTAATGAAGTCTGTAGATCAAATTTTCTATTTCCACATTCCAAAAGAACCTGTATTCCGCTTTTTAAATTCACCTTTTCAAGAAAATCAGCTTCTACTAATAATACTTCTTCAAGAGAAATATTCTCCTTGCAGCAATAGCATTCTAAAGTATCATCCTCTGGGTAGTGTGAGCTTACTATTCTGGATATTTTCGCAATATCATCCTCTCTCAAGTCAGATTCCTTACTCAAAAATTCTGCTGTAATATTTCCAGATTTAGTCCCATGTTTTTTGTATTCACATCCAAAATAGGAGACATCATGCAATAATCCTACAAGCTCCATTACTTGCACCGAAGTATTGCCCTCTATTTCCGCAAGCCTTACACAATTCTTTGATACATTTATTGAATGCAGATATTTATATTGGTGAGAACCTAATATATAATACGGCAATTCATTTAAAGAAGCGGTATTTGATTTAAACCCTCGGTAATTATCCAGAGAGTTAGTAGCAACCCCATGTTGTTTTTTTAATTGTTCCTCAAGAAATCCTTTTGCTTTTATTTTAAGAGCTTCAAATTTATTTATTTTAAAATCGTTATCAAAAAGTACTATCATAATATTTGCCCTCACTATCATATATGTATTTATGGGAATCCACTATTTATAACCAAACATTTTTGAGTAGTAATAAAATTTGCTGCCTGCCATAACATAAAAGGAGAATAAATAAAAGTGTTTTTTCAGACCTGTCTTTGGTGTCAGCTTCACTTTTAATGTATATTCCTCGCCCGGCTTTAACAGTGTTTTTACGATTGCTGGTTCTACAACTATATCCGAGGTATCAATACATATACAAGCAATATTAATAGGTACGTTACACTCATGCTTGTTTATTATTTTTGTGATTTCACATTCTGTTCCCTCACTACCGAATTTCATACTACCATAGCTTTCAAAAACAAGCTTATCATCAGGTATATCCCTGATTAATCCACAATGCATACATTTACTGCTATATCTAAAATATTCCCTTTCAATTGTAAGTATCTTGTATGGGTATATATGTTCCTTACATTTACAATTCATGCACTGAATAGATATCCTGTTTGCTTGCAATGGAATTCTTTTTTCACAGATTCTTTCGTAGTAATTATCCTGTTTGAATAATGTATAATCTGCTATGGATTTGAATATATCCTCTAGTACCATACTTAATTTTTTTTCTATTTTTATCAGCAGCTTGCTCAGCTTATCTATTGCCTGTAAATCAAATCTACAGGTCTTATACAGGGGATATATATTTTTAATACTATTTTGAAGGTTTTCCATATTCCCTTTAAGATTATTACTCATTACAAAATTATCCTTATAGAACGGAATATCTCTCATATACTCAGTGATTTTTTCAATTTTATCCTGAAAATAGTCCCTAAAGGTTAGTGTGATCCTTACTCGTTCAAAATCAAAACTTTTGCTAGAAAAAAGCATAAGACTTTTATTATCGGAGTATATATCTTCTACGATGCAATAGTATAAATCCTCTATAGATATACTCTCATTGCTATTATAAAAATCAATTCCGCTAATATATGGTTTATCCCAGCCTTCTCCCAAACTAATCTCTATTAGGGTTTCACCCTTAGCAGCTTCTATATCTAAATAATAAGAGTTGTTGTCTACTATCTCTTTTTTTACTTTTATATCTCCAAGTTTTCTATATTGATGTCCTGAACCTATAAGGCATGGATCTCCTATAAGAAAATAACATTTATCTTCAATATGACTATAATCTAGAAACTTGTTAATATAGTAAAGCTTTTCTCCCTCTGAATAACCATATTTTAAGAGGTTATAGGCAAGCACGTTTTCCGCTATGTTTCCAACCTTTATTGTGGGGCTTGTTATTACTGATACCGCATTATTATTTATGAGATTTGCTACGACTGTATAATTTAGCGGAACAAAGCTTCTGTTCAAATCTCCAAGATTACAGCCATTCAGGAACATAATATCTGCATTAAGCATTTCTGCATTTATTTTTGACCTATTAGTTATATTGCAATCCTTTTCATCATAATAACAGCATGGGTAATGCTTATATTTGTCCAGTGCAGTGTTGGTATTAATATATTCTTTACAGCTTTGCAAACCGCACAAGTAAAAATCATTAAAAAATAAAGCGCATTCTCTGCTGTGAGACAAGTAATTAAATTCTAAAACTGCCTTTTCTGAAAATATGCTTTTTTTCAAATTATCATAGGTGCAATATGGTTTTGGCAAATAGCAGAATTGCTCCTCACTATTTATTCTTTCTTCCATACTTGCTTTTGGCGAGCTTATTCTGTTTATCATTATATGTGTTCTATGGACGCTGGCAGTGCTATGCAGTATAAGCTTTGCCAGATAAAAGTTCAAGAAATACTTATCAGTATATAGAATGCAGCCTTTTGCCACCTTTTCATGTTTTTCGGAAAGATCAAAATATTCCTTAAAGTCAAAGGTTTCCATAGAAGTAATAAGCATCATGCTTTTAATATTTTCTGTTGAAAGTATGTCCTGTAACTGCTTTTTATTATGATAAGCTCTTACCTTTTTATTAGTAAGCCTTGCATATAAATAAGTAACAAATAAGATATCTGATATATTCTCATCCTCATTTAAACAGAGAAATACATAATCTTTTAAATTACAAATTAACATATTATGTTTATCCATTTTTTCTTGTATATCAGATAATTCAACTTTTTCTTCACTACACTCCAAATATGTTTCTAAATGAACATTTGGGAATTTTCGTCTTATTTGTGGTATATTGCTTGTATATATTGGGTATATCTTTGCTCCATCAAAACCCTGCTCTTTCACCATACATTTTAAATTCATATTGTTCTCAATAGCTACAAATTTTAAATCTTGTATCATATTCTCAGAACCTTTCATTCAAATTGATACTCTAAAGAATTTTCTATTTCCTCTGAACGTTTAACAATATTATCAAAATCAGAGTCTAAAAGATAAATAGAACCTCTGGCCTCGCCATTAGTCTCAGGTGCAGGCAAATAATCGCCCTTTCCATAGAAAAGTATAAGCTTCTCATGGTCGTTTTCAAATTTCCCAGCTGCTTTGTCTATTCCTCTTATATTGCTAATAATTCCGCTACCCGTCGGACTTATAAAGGAATTAAATAGAGCGAATTTTTCTATGGGCTGACTTATTTGTCCTTTTAGCTTGTTTACATGGATTTCCCGCTTCATTGCCAAATCAAATGCATAATCGTATACATTAAGCCCTTTTAAATCATAAATGGCTTCTATAAGGTTTCCCCCTGCTGGTCTTGGATTTATCTCTATTATTCTCGGCTGCCCGCTTCCATTGAGCTTGAATTCTATATGCAAAATCCCATTGCTGATTTCAAGCTCAGATACTGTATCCTTAATATATGCTTCTATTGCCTCTTTCCACTCATTGGATAATGGTGCTGGTGTTATATCTGTCAGCTCAATACAATATCTGCTGTTAGTTACTTTCTTTTTACTAATATCTAGTGTATAGCACACTCCGTTGCAAACAATTGCCTCAATGCAATACTCTTCTCCATCAATAAATTCCTCGGCTATAAGAGGGCTGCTTTTGGAAAAACCACGCACATAGTCATATGCTTCCTTTAATTCCTCTTCACTCCTGATAACCACTACACCCTTACCCGCACTCCTATCCGTAGGTTTAAGAATAAAGGGATATGATAAAGCAACGCTGCGTTTTTCTAAATCACTTAACGAATTTATTTCGAAAAATGCAGTATTATCAGCTCCTATTGCTTTTAAGTATTTTCTTACTTCAAGCTTATTTACTAACATTCGAGCTGTTTTTTCACTAAAATAATTCAACTCAAAATAATCACTCAGCATTCCTAGTGTTATAATACAGCTATCTGTTGTAGTAAATACACCGCTATAGTTTCTTGTTTTGTATATGCTTACAGCTAATTCAAACAACTTCTGTGGATTCGAAATATCCGATGTAATATAGGGATAATCAGCATACGCAAGCTCTCTCGAAAAAGGACTATCAATAATAATAACCTCAAATCCCTTTCTAAATAAGGTTTTTAAGGCAAACTCTCTATGAAATCCCGCCTTTAATAGTAATATAGTATTATTACCCATCAAACAGCCTCCTCGTTCTTCTAATGATTTGTACTTAAGCTATTATATATTTAATTTTTAGTAGTAATCTAAAGTACCTCTCTTGCGGGAATAGGCTTCGGATATTTTAAAAACACTATAGCTTACTATAAAGAATATTATCCCTGTCAAACACAAATTTAAGAAATCCATAGTAAATATTTCACCCTTGCTATACACTGCTCTCAAAAGCCTTATACCATAAGTTAGAGGAATAGCATTTGAAACTAGCTGCAACACCCCAGGCAGCTTACTGGTTGGAAAGTTGATGCCGCACAGTAGGAATAATAAAAGTACTATTGCATTTAAGATAGGAGTAGCCTTTCTAAATAACAAACCTGCAACAGCTGCAAATAATCCTACACCTATCATCATGGAAGCTGTTGTAAAAATAACCACTGCCATGTAAAACCAATTTACATCAGAATAATCAAGCTTGAATAAAATAGTTCCGATCAAAAGACTAAAACAGCACGTTACTATACCTTCTACTATGTGGAGAACTGATTTTGTAATAAAAAAAATAAATTTGTTTTGGGGTGCAAATAATATAGTTTGCAGAGTTCCTAGACGTCTTTCATTTGTTATTGAAGCACCCATAGAGAAGACTACAAATATACAAATAGTATATAAGGAATTTCCTAAGGCAGCGTATTTCATACCAGCTTCTCCTTTTATAAAATAATTCAGATATGAAAACAGCGCTGTCTGTGAAAAAGGAATAAGTACTACCATAAATATGTAAGTACGAAGGCTCATCCATCCATATATTGATTTATAGCTTAAGAAAACATTTTCAATAAATCTTTTAAATTCTTTCATAACTTACCCTCTCATGAAATTATTTTACTTTTTATGCAATAAGCAATAGCTATATAAATGATACTAAATAGATTACATTCAAAAATATAAGCTTACTATTTATATTTTATAGAAAGTATACGTCAGTAATTAGCTAACACAGGTACTTAGCACTTTCTATATAACTAAAATTTTGATAATTCGCCTTTCTGTCTTATCTTTGTTTCAATAACCTTATAAAGGCTTAGTGCAATACAAAGATAAAGGAACGTCAATAAAATAATCATAAGTGCTGCTCCACCAAAGGATATATAGGATTCACTTCTATTTATTAAAGTAGTTCTCATAATTTCCACCCCCCATGTAGGGGGAAGTATCACTGATAAAGCTCTAAATCCATATGGAAGCACAGTTATAGGAAATAATACTCCACAAAAAAGCTTTATGCTATCAGAAAGAAAATTAGAAATATTTAAAAAAGACCTTGCCAAAAGAAATCCAAAGCTTAGTAAAAATCCAGTAATTGAAAAACTAAATAATAATAGAAAAAAAGCTGCAATAAGCTTGTAATAATTTACGTATATTGCTGACAAATCAAAACTAAAGTATATGATCAAAAAAATCTCTAGTATTACTATAAGCCCGATTATAGTATAGACAAAACATTTGCCAAAAATTATAGATAGCATATTTGAAGGAGCACATAAGTAATATTCTAAAAGTCCCTGCTCTTTTTCATCCCTTAGAGTCCATGCCCCTCCTAGTAATGTACTCTCCCAAACTCCCATAGCACCTGCCCCTAAAAGCATATAAAATACCGAATTTGTACTGCTTTGATCCTTATATAAGTAAATTGAGACTATAGAATATATAATTGCTCCCAGAGATATTTCAAACAACAAGGCTGAATGCGACAAACAATCCTTTGTTGTCAGAATAATAGATGCTTTTATTTCTTGAATTATTTTTTTCATTTCACACCTCACCTGCAATTCTCTTAACTGTTTTGTACAATTTGTATATACGCATCCTCCAGGGAGCTGGTTCTTACATTCAGGTCGGTAATTTCAATATTGTCGAAAACAGATGTAATATCCTTTAAAGTATCACTAATATCAATAGTATTTATATTAAGCAGTATAAAGTCCTCGTTGCTATCATCAATTTTAAGATTTTTATACTTATTTTTTAAAGACTCCGCCTTAACCTTATGTTCAGAAGGTACTATAAGGTCAACATTAAAACTTTTCCTGTACTTTATCTTGATTTTTTCAATATTATCAAGCAGTATTATGCTACCTTTATTTATGAAAGCAACTCTATCACAAATTTCTTCCGCTTCCTGCATATAATGAGTTGTCAAAAATATTGTCATTCCTTTTTCATTCAGCCGCTTTACTAAACCCCTTATAGCTAAACTAGATACTGGATCCATTCCTATTGTAGGTTCATCCAGAAATAGTATTTCAGGATCATTTATCAAGCCTCTGGCTATATGTAGTTTCTGTCTCATGCCCCTTGAGAAGTTTTCTACCCTTCTATCAGCAGCATGATTTAAACCCACAAGTGAAAGAAGCTCTTCAATCTTACTCTGTTGAAGTTTCTCTGGTACATGGTATAAGTTACAAAAATATTTTAAATTGTCTCTAGCCGTCAGTCTCGTATATAAACCCTTATCACCGCCATATACTACATTAATCCTTCTTCTGATTTTCCCAGCGTCTTTAACTACATCCATTCCCAAGATATTAGCTTTGCCCGAGCTAGGAATAAGAATGGTTGTAAGCATTTTTATCAGTGTTGTCTTACCTGCACCATTCGGTCCTAGAAGTCCCACAGCTTCTCCCTTTTTTACATTGAAGGAAACGTTGTTTACAGCGGTTACCGTTTCTCGTTTCTTATCAAATATGCCTTTTCCGCTAACATAATGTCTTGTGAGATTTTCTATTTCTACTGCATATTGCATTTTAACCACTCTCCCTGATAATATTTAAGACATACAGTTTTTTAATTGCCATTTATAAAAACGTACTCATGCATTAAATAGTTATTCAACAGCCTTTATTGATATGAGTCATAATATTCAATCCTTAATTGCCCTTAGTGAAGGGCGAAATACTTTTCCGTTGTAATTCAATGGTATACTATCCAAGCGTTTTATTACGTTTGGTATAATAGTTTTTTGCAGCTTAGTCTCTAAAAATATTCTAAGTGCGTCCTCCACTACTTGCGTTTGGGACAAATAATATAGTGCAAGATAAGGCTTGTTTTCATCATTCCTTTTTGCTACTATAACAGCTTCTTCTATACCAGAATAGGATAAAGCTGTATTCTCAATATAATCTACTCTAATATCTATTCCATCTATGACTAATCCTGTTTCAGGAGTTTGTATTCTTCCCATATATTCCAAATCACCATTTTGAAGAACTCTTCCTAAATCGCCTGTCCTATACATATATTGTCCAGTTATAAAAGGATTTGGCAGAAAACATTCCTCAGTTTCCTCATTGCGATTAAGGTAACCTTTTGCCACGCCATCTCCTGATATAAATATTTCTCCTATACTTCCCCGGCTTACAAGCTTCATATTGTTGTCCAGCAAATATATAGCAGTATTATTTATTGCCTTGCCTATAGATACTGAAGGATATTTTTCTTCAGGGCAGAATTTCTTTATCATTGAACCTACTGTAGTTTCTGTAGGTCCATATTCATTGTAAATCATTATATCTCTACCAAAGCGTTCATAGGCTTTTAGCGCTATTTGTGTTTTCAACCCTTCTCCACCTACGATAATTTTTTTTACTTTCGAGTTGGAACAATCTAAGTTTTTAAGTATGCTTAAATGAGCAGGAGTCAATTTCAAAAAATTCACTTCTTGATGGTTAGCTGCTTCGATTACTGTTTTTTCATGCATAGGATATATTGTGCCTCCAGTTATAAGCGGCAGGTAAATGCTCGTAATAGTAAGATCAAAGGATATTGAACTATAGATGGGAAAATTAGCTTTTTCACCCATGCAGTAATATTCTGCGGCCCAGTACAAGTAATTGGATAATCCAATATTTTTAACCATTACCCCTTTAGGTCTCCCTGTGGAGCCGGAAGTTGGCATTATATATGCTATAGTATCCATAGGTGTATCAGCACTTATTTCCTTTACATTATGCATACTGCTTTCCAAAATCTCATCAAGTTCTATTACCATTCCTGTGTATGAATATGGAATCAGATGCCTAAGATGCTTAGTTGTGAGAATTATATGAGCCTTAGTGTCTTCAATTATAGCTTCAATAGTTTCTCTGCTACAGCCTGAATCCATAGGTGCATAAGTACATCCTGCCTTGTGCACGGCATATATTGCTATTGGCAGTTCCTTTGTGCGCCCCATAACTATTCCAACTATAGAATCAATACCACAACCAGCTTTGATTAGCATTTCTGCAATATAGTTAGCATAATTGTTAAGCTTGTCATATGTAATTATTTGATTTTCAACCTTTATGGCTGCTTTCTCCCGCTGCTTTGCAGACTTTTCCTCAATAATTTTATGTATCGGTTTTAAGAAGGCTGTATTCATTTTTCATTCTCCTTAACTAATATGTACTGTGGCAAGCTTCGTAAATAAGCTTTATATTTAGAAGTAAACCCTCTTTTAAAATGTTTGTACCTATTCTTTCATCAAAGTTATGATATAAATTAAAAACCTCTTTATCAAAACAGAAAGGCATAAACCCGTATGAAGTTATGCCCTTTTCTCTAAAGTATTGTAAATCGGTCATAAAAGGTGCACATATTGGTACTGTATTTATACCCAGTGAGTTCAAAATAATATTTTCTATCGTTTTAAAATCCTGGCTAATTGATGGTTTTTTGGGAAGTGCACTACAGGCAGGATGCTTATCGTCTACTATGACATTAAACCCTTTAAACTGTAAATAATCACTAAGCAGCTTAACGAATTCTTTTTCATTTTGGTATGGAGTAAGCCTGCAATCAAGTCTTAATTCTAAAGCATCGGGTATAAGGTTACCTTTAAGTCCACTATTTAGCTTGGTGGGAGTTATAGTATTTTTCAGACCATTTTTATAAAATGGCAAATCCTTATAGCTGTCTAATGAATATAAACTACTGTTGCTAAAGAGTTCCAGTTTATTTTGGCTGTCATTAAACTTTTTTATCTTTTCAAGCAGCTTTGGTATAGCAAATATCACATTGTTGTTATCATCTTCCTGTAATGCTGCGTGACCACTTTTTCCTGATAATATCCGTATAGTCAACGGATAGCTTTTCTTCTCTGCAAGAGATACCAATGCAATTCTGGTATTTCCATCGCTGTATATGTATCCACCCTCAGAAATAACGCACTTTACTTTTTTTAGTAATTCTTCATTTTCCTCCACCAACATTCTAGTAGCTGTAATCCCACCCCTTTCTTCATCTGCCGTTAACAGCAGTGCTGGATTGCAGTACAAATTTTCACCAGCTTCTTTTAGTGCTACAAGGGTAAGCATCTGAACCGCAAGATATCCCTTCATATCAATAGCACCTCGCCCCCATATATAGCCACATTTTTCATGTCCTGAATATGGCGGGTACTTCCATTGACTTTCATTTAAGGCTGTAACTACATCAAGATGACTATGCATTGCCATAATCGGTTTTTCTGATTTTCCTTCTAGTAGGGCTATACCATTAACCATTTCAGTACAACCAGCTGCCTGCAATTCCATTTCTATACCATAATTTTTTAAGTATTTTTGAATGAACTCAGCCATATCCCGTGTGTGTGAAGGAGGACTTTCTGTTTTAAATTTTATTAGCTCGCTCAGAAGCGGCACAATTTCAGACTTAAGCTTTTCCGCTATTTTTTCTAGAACTTTCATTTGCTCCTCCTTTAATATGCAGTCTGAGATTCATACTCAATCAACTTTTTATAAATATATAATAATTTAGAAGCAGCATCATATTCTTTTGAAAAGTAGCTCTGATAGGACGTGCAGTCACATCTGTCTGTTATTACCTTTATTGCAAGTCCCTTTATATCAGAGTAATAACAGCTTTGATAAAAAGCTGCTGTTTCTTGATCTACAACCAAAGGACCCTTTTTCTCAAATAGCTGTTTTGTAACTTTTTCATCTGCTAAAAAATTATCTGCCGTTGCCATAGGAAGCATATGAATTTTGGTATCTTTAAAAATTTTTTTGGTTCTTTCCAGCATCTCCTGATTTCCAGGGTAACATTTAAGTCTGCGGTATTCCGGACTATCCAGATTGTCTATTTGGGGACTAGATGTATATACATCATACTGGAAGGCTTCAATACATAAAACAATATCTAAAATCTCAGCATTATCGGCTATCGCTCCACAAAAGCCTAAGGAATATATAACATCAGGGCGGAATCTATCAGCTATCAGCTGGGTTCCTATCGCGAAGCTAACCTTAGCTATTCCAAGCACAGCAAGGCTTATCTCTATGTTTCCTTTTAAAGTATAAACTGTAAGCCCTGCCACTTCCGTTCTTATTGCATCTTTAAAATATTCTGCTATTTGGGATGATTCCCTGTAGGATGCTGTTACTATAAACACTTTTTTCATTTGATCATCTCCAAAGCACATGAAGCTATATTTCTCAGACCCTTCTCAATCTTATCTTCCCTCTCAACCATAGACAGTCTTATATAGTTTGCTGTATTAGCCCCAAACATCCATCCCGGAAGCACAATAGTCCTATACTCGTTGGCAAGCCTGTCCCAGTACTGGTTAACGTCTATTTTATTGTTTAATTCAGCAAAAATATAATATGTTCCCTGAGGCTTTATAAGCTTTATACTGTCATTGGTTGCAGAAAATATCTCATTAGCAAGCTTTCCCCATTCTAAATATGCATTTTTTTGTTTTTCAAAGATTTCACTTCTTCCAGTAAGAAGCTCTAATCCAATATACTGTGCTGCTTTATCTATATTACTTGCCATGATATGGTTGACGGTATTTACATTTTCTATAATCTCATTATTCCCATAGACATATCCCAGACGCAGCCCCGGTACCATGTAATATTTAGAAAAGGAACGAAAATAAATTAAATTCGGCAAAAAAGGATATTCTGTGCTCTTTTCTTTTTCAAACTCTAAACCGCTGTATGCTTCATCCATAAAAACATAAATATCATTTAAGACCGCATACTCAATAATACTCTGAATACATTTTGCCGAGTACAATTTTCCTGTTGGGTTATGTGGATTATTTATTATTACAGCCTTTATTCCTCCGGTGATTGAAGACACTGTTTTGTCAATATCAAACTCCAAATATTCCGCATTTAGATTTAGTTCGCAATTTACTACCTGTCCTCCATTTATGGTTATGACATTATTATATGTGCCCCAAGCCGGTAAAGGTACCAGCACTTTATCACCATAATTGAGTATTGCTTTAAAAGCAGCATACAGGCCCCCTATAGATCCACACGTAACAACTATGTTTTCGGCTGATATATATGAGCTTTTCCTATGGCTGTTAATATTTTCCGACAATGCTTTTCTTAGTTTAAGTATCCCCTTTGCTGGAGCATAGTCCAAATAAGTGGCTTCTAATAACCCTCTTAGTTTTTCCTCTGCCATAATATCCTTAAGTAAAATTCTTGGCAGTCCTATATCAAAGCGATAGCACTCCTCAATATTATTAACCTTACTGATGAACTTGCTGATACTAACATGTGAAAGCTCATCAAGTGCTTTATTTTTTTTTAATGACCCCAATGCTTCACCCCTTTTTAGCTATTGCTTGTGCTATAATATCGTAACTTCCTATACATTCTAAATTTTGTTTCAAGCTATAGAACTTAACATTATTAATAAGTGCTTTTTTATTTTCCTCTACCACCTGTCGGCTGCATTTTGCTAAAGAAAATATATCTGAAAATACTTCATCGTCTCCTAGACATATATTTTCATCAAGTATTGCAAGCTTACACCTTTCATCAGTTACTTCTGTAAGACTTGCGTACTCAATATCGTCATCAAATTGTATGCTGACAATAGCTGACAGATCAGATCGTCTCGTCAGCTTGCTCTGAGGAAACTTATCTAACAGCTCTTTAGTAAGTAATATAAGTTTTTTTTCATTGCTAAAGGAATTAAAGATATCATCTTTTTGTCTAGTAAGCTTATACTGGGGGATACTAAGTTTAGTAAAGTCCTCCATAAAGTCCTTTAGTACCGAAAACCTATTTAATGTGCCAAGTCCTATTGATACAAATACAGGAAAACTGGATACTTTTATTGGTTTTGTATATGTATCTAATGATACTTTATCATTACCAATTATTCCACTGCCTTTATCCATCATCTCCAGTAGTAGTGAGGTTTTGCCTGAACCCTTTGTTCCACATAGTAGTACTGCCTTTCCATGCAAATCAACCGCACTGCAATGTATAAGGAGCTTCCCCCGTGAAATCAAGCTGGCTCTAAGCAACTCTCGGATCATCCATCCGACATAAAAGTGATACCATGAGTTATTTTCATTATAGCTTATAGTCATCTTTTTCAGCTTGTACTGATAGTTTACTTGTAGACCTAAGTCTGGAAAATATACAATGCATTGAAAATTTTCTTCATTTAATTCCCTTAGAGCTTTAAAGCCTATATATTGCACTTCCTCGCACTGCTGTAAAGTTCTGATTTCCTTTGCAGTCTGTTCTACGCATATCTCATACTCCGGCATAATCACATCATACCTGACAGTAAAAGAATCCATTAGAAATGCATCAGTAGTCTGTAATATTCTGTCTTTAGCATCAATATTGGTTATATTTATGCCAAACACTATACCCTCTGCTTCATATAATCTCTGATAGCTTGTATACTTCATGGGTGTACCGCTATTTCAAGGTTTTGCTGAACATATCTAAATCATGTCTTTGTTTATAGCCTATTCTATTATAGAATTCCTTTGCGTTTGTATTGTCCTTGAAAACAAATAGGTGGGTTTTACCTATGCCGACCTTTAATAAAGCTTCTTCTGCCTTGTCCATAAGCAACTTTCCAATGTTTTTCCTGCGATACTCGTCTAGCACACCCAAATGATGTATGTACCCCCTTCGTCCATCATATCCTACAAGTACAGCACCTACTACTTTACCCTCATGTTCTGCATAAAATGATGTACCCGGATTCCTATCAAGAAAAAAATTTATTTGCTCTCTGCTGTAAGACGAGTCAGTTGTGTCTGGAAATATATTTTCCCAAAGCACATATACACTATCATAATCCTTCATCTCAAAATTTTTAATTACTACATCCATCATTAAGTTCTTCCTCCCTATAACTTTTTTATGTATTTTTACTATATATATTTTTTTCCTTGTTTGCAACAACTACACTGTTACTGCACCCCTTGATGCACCTTTTACTGTAGCTGCGTATTTTTTCAGATAACCTTTCAGCTCATTCCGAGGGTTTTGACACTTGTAAGTTTTTCGCCTTTCTTCAAGTTCTGCATCAGAAACTAGCAGCTCCAATTTTTTGTCCTTGATCGAGATACTTATTATGTCTCCATCTTCTATTAAGGATAATTCTCCCCCTGTTGAAGCTTCTGGCGATATATAGCCTACCACAATACCTATTGTTGCTCCCGAAAAACGGCTGTCTGTTATTACTGCTATATTCTTAGCATTAATAGATCTGCATGCTTCAGATATTCGGTGCCCTTCGCTCATTCCCGGTCCTCCAGCAGGACCTTCATTTCTTATTACTATTATGCTATTCTCCTCTATTTTACCTTCTTTTGCGTGATTGTAAAACTCAAGCTCTGATTCAAATACAACTGCTTTCCCTTTAAACTCCTCTATACCGCCCATAATCACAGACTTAGCTATTGCTCCTTCTTTTGCAATATTACCCTTGAGTACAAGAATGCTTCCTGATTTTCTTATAGGAGTATCTACAGAATATATGATTTTTCGGTCAAGAGGTTCATTATATTCTACAATATCTTTTAATTTTCTGCCCTCTACGTTTATACAATCCAGATCCAAATATGCTTTTATTTCGTGTAGTACAGCAGTTGTACCTCCACTTTTATAAAGCTCTATAAGGTTGTGCTTTCCGTTGGGCTTAACATCTACAATAAAAGGTACCTTACCGCTTATCTGGTCAAAATCATCAAAGGTTAAAGGTATTCCAGCTTCATTTGCAATAGCAAGAAGGTGAAGTATCGTGTTCATAGAACCACCTACTGCCATATCTAAAGCTATAGCATTCCTGAAAGCAGCATGAGTCATAATTTTTCTAGGAGTTAGATTTTTCTTTACAGCCTCCATTACTGCCCGCCCTGCTTTCTTTGCCTCTGCAAGCTTTTGATTAGCCACAAGTGGTACAAGAAAGCTCCCAGGCAAGCTCATTCCTAATGCTTCACTGAGTACACCCATTGAGTTTGCTGTAGCCATTGATGTACAAAGTCCGCAGGTAGATAGTGCGTCAGCATAGTATTCTATAAGCTGGTTTCTGTTAATATGTCCTTTTAAATAGCTCTGCTTGATAAAATCCTCCTCATGTATTCTTCCTGCTTCAAAAGCCTCCTTTACAAACTCTTTATCATTTATATCCAGCTTCTCTACAGGCCTTCTATTGTTATTCTCATCAAGACCGCCCTTTTGCCCTATGGGAACAATGGGTCCTGCACCTAATACCACTGTTGGTATATCCAGTCGTGCTGCTGCCATAAGCATACCTGGTGTAGTCTTATCACATCCTGCTATACAAACAAGTCCGCTGAACATAGGATGTCCAGCTACCATTGCTTCTATGGAATCTGCAATTATTTCTCTCGATGGCAGTACATACTTCATACCATTAAGCCCTTGGGAAATTCCATCGCACATGGCAATAACATTGAACTCCAGTCCTATTCCCCCCGCTTGGGCTATCCCGAGCTTTACATAATCCACTACCTG
This sequence comes from uncultured Clostridia bacterium, assembly GCA_937930535.1. GTDB lineage: Bacteria > Bacillota > Clostridia > Lutisporales > Lutisporaceae > CALGKJ01. The sequence goes on along the minus strand of CALGKJ010000230.1, from coordinate 10,536 downwards.
CCGCAAGTTTCTATGTGGAAGGGCAACCTCGTTATAAGTGTTGGCAATGGCAATAATAGGCTTATCCAATTCATCAGGAAGAAAACCCAGAGTTCTAAGTCTCCCCTTGATTACAGCTTGTGATAACTCGCTAACATCCCTGCTCTTTGTCATATTCCCTGACCCCCTTAGTAAAAGATAATTATTTTTATCTCCCTAAACTGTATTTAAAGTTGTCTACCCAACTTTACATCAGCAATCAATGAAAAGAAAGCAAGTCTCAGGAAGTGACCCTAGACAGACGCAGCTTTATTTTCATATTAAACTTACTGAATTATAATTTCTAAGTATGGAAAATTGCTTTAATAAGGAAGATCCTTACTACTATCATCTCCAAAGGCTTCCAGCTTGCAATCCTTTATCTGTTCCCAAAGCTCAGGATAGTATTTCTTTGAGCACCTCAAATGGAATGGGTTAACTATTGGACACATCCAACACGTCGTCCTTTGAAAGCCCTTATAGTATACAGGGTTTATAGGTATTTTATTGCCAAACATATATATCCAAATATCAATGGATGTCCATTCCGCTATGGGATGAATCCAAACCTGATGCTGATATCCTTGTATAAAGTTTACTTTTGGATGTCTGCGTCTGAAGTCATTTTCATACCATCTGCTGCCCTCACACGCTACAAAATCGTCGCCCTTATATATTTCTCTTGTTCCAATATTTTTAAGCTCCTTTTTAAAGTCAACTCTGCACCATGGATCTTTAGCAGATAATATTTTCCTTTCATTAAGCTCTTTTATAATTTTTTCCCCGCTTGTTTGATAGAAATAATATTTGAAATTTGTATTAGCCTCGATTTTCTTTTTATATTCCAGCATAAACTCCAAATCATCAGGGAACTCCGCTCCCGGTGCTACTGTAAGCACATTTGCAGAAATTTTCAATCTATCAAACAGCGAGTACATAACTACACTTTCCTTGCCTCCGCTGAAATAAATTAAAGGCTTTGTTTCAAACAATTCACATTGTTCCTTAATGAACGCTGCGCTGTTTCTAAACAGGTGGTCTTGGCGCTTTGCATTTGCAGCAACCATTTTATCTATACTAGCAGCATTTAATATTAAAGCTTTATCAGCGCTGAGTTCATGTTCATTTACAAGCAAATCATATTCCCAACTGTCTTCATCAGTGGAACAAAATCTTACATTCAATATTATTTTATCTTTATATGCAACCTCCCAGAAGAATTCATTGTTCATGCAGCCATTGTTGGCAAGTAGAAAGATATCTTCAGGTATGTCTAAAGAAAATCTTTTATTAAGTATGTTTACTATAAATTCTCTTTCTTCGTCCAAGCATATCCAAGGGTCACAGGGAGGTGCAAATTGAATTTTTTCTATTTTACTTCCACATAGGCCGCATATATCGCCTGCCACATATGTTTGACATTCGCCACACCAGCCTGTCTGATTCCATTCCGAGAGCAATGAAAGCCTTTTTTCGCCTTTTAACTTTCCATATACGCCTATAACATAATCAGTATCAATATTGCTAAGTGCAGCAATTTCCTCAAAGGAACTAAAACCATCCATTAGCTTAACTAGCTTATACTCCTGCATCGTCAAAGCATGTACATCACCCAAATGACCTGTTAGAGCTGAATTTTCATCATCTAACTTACTTAGCTTTCCTAGTAATATAGGCTTTTCTTTACTTATACAACAACTCATTTAATAACTGCCCCCTTCTTTACTATATTATTTCTGCTGTGCTGCTTTATTTTTGGGTTCTCCAATCCAAGTGCAAAGATAGTTTTCATGTACTCTTATGCCTTTGCTGTCATCTTCCTTTACAACCTTAGGTATGCTGCAAAGTCCAATGCCCTTTTCTTTTGCTGCATAAGGGCAATAAGGATCCGGATAATTAGTATCCTCATACATAAGCACAGTTCTTGCATAACAGCCGCCTCTGCATGATTCTAATATGTCACAGTTTATTTCCCGACATTTTGAAGGTATGTATTCTCTTCTTTCATTAAATTTCTTGAATGTTTCGGAGTTAACAATCTCATCCAACTCCTGTGTTAATATATCTCCGCCATCCATACTCAAATAAACACATGGTGTCACAGGAACTCTATTATTCTTTTTAGATTGTATTCGGAGAGAATGCAGTCCGCAAGCGCATCCAGAAGCAGGTAACCCAGCTTGAGCTGCAAATACCGATTCTCCAAGCGTAATAAGATTTGTATTTTCAAACAAATATTTAAAAGCATCATATACCTTCGAAGTTTCTGGCAGCAAGTCAAAGTGATGTGGTTCTATAGGTTTTAAAGTGTTTATTCTTAATTCAGTATCATAAGTAACCGCTAGCTCTAAAAAGCTATCAAGGTATCTTTCCTCCATATTCCACTTCATTCCAGCTATAACTATGCTCTTTGGTCTGTTATACTCACTGCAAAGCTTGAGTCCGCTTAGTATCAATTCATATGAATCACATACACTTCTATTACTGTTGTGTTCATCCTCAAAAGGTGAGTCCATTGAAAAATCCCAATCATTTACCATCATAAAAACATCATGGTGATGTTCATGCAAATAATGAGCAGTGAAACCATTGGTAGTTATTCCACATATTATTCCAGCATCATTAAAGCGTGTTATTATATATGGGAGCATAGTCTTTTCCAAATCTGGTCCTTGAGTAAAAATAGGTTCATTTCCGCCGAAATTGACAGTCTCTATTTTGGCTGCTATCAGTTTATCAATAATAGTATCTATCTCGTCCTTTGTCAGAACATCCTTGCTTGTCCTCCTTGTCTTCCAAGAATAACAATGTTTACACTGTGCGTTGCAATAATTGCCTATAGACCAACCGATATTTTTGATCATAGCATTACCTCCAATTATTTTTTTAATTTAACAAATTTATAAGTGTGATTTTAGCTAATACTCTGCTTCGTCTTAAGTATTTGATTTAAGAATTTTACACATTGTATATCCCATTATTCCTTCTACCTCTTGTTCAAGTAATTTTGACCTGGTAAAAATATCCTGATATAACTTATATGTCTCTACAATTGAGTAGGTTGGGAAATCAGAACCAAATATAAGCTTGCCCTTGGGGGCAAGCTCTCTTATTAAAAACTCAATATCCCATATAACCGAGCTGCCCTGATATCTAATAATACTGTTTGATAAATCCAAGTATACATTTTCATTATTCTTAGCTGCTGCATAGGCATCTAAAGCATGGTGACCACCCATATGGCATATTATTATTTTTGTCTTCGGATGCTTAAATGCAAGTTCGTCTACTAGCAATGGAAGCGTCTCTGCCACTGGTACTCTCCCTCTTGATGGAAGACAATCAAACATAACGGGCACGTCATACATGCCTGCTTTTACAACAAGCTCCTCCACCCTCTTATCTCTTATAGATACGCCCTGATATCTGGGGTGTATTTTCAAACCTCTAAAATTCAATAATTCAATACACTTTTCAAATCTCTCTATGTGCCAGCAAGGTATATTGTCATTAAATTCCGCCCAGCAGAATCCGATTAATCTCTCAGTATGTCTCATACATACTTCTGATATCATCTCATTGCTTTGTTCTAAGCTATTCGGCATCAATACTGCCTTTTGTATATTAAGCTCGTCCATTTCATTAAATAGCAGGTTCAGAGATTTTCGGATTTCTTCCTGTTCATTTTGCGTGCCATTTATATGTATATGTGCATCAATTGTTATTCTCACAATATCAACTACCTTTCTAGCAGTGTGCAAATTTTTATAGTCATTTGTATAAATAGTGTACTTATATAAATTAACACTTTCCTTGTATAAAATTTACGTAATGCTCATCGCTGCCCCCCTTCTTCAACCCATAGGATTCAAGTATTTTTTTTGCTTCATTATCGATTTGAATAATATCATCCCCATAAATAATATAGTTGGTTTTTACTATTCTCAAATCTCCCCATATAGGTCTTTGCGCATCAGGTATATTTCTACAATCTAAAAGACTGTAAATATTAAATTCTCTTAGATATTTACTTAAATACTCTAAGATTGCTCCAACCTTTTTGTACTTATGTATAGAAACCTTACAAAAAGGTGTAATAATGCCGTAAAAGTTTTTCACTGTTGCAGTAAAGCCCACAGTTGTGTGCTGCTTTAAAACAGGAAGGTTTATGATTACATCAAAATGCGATAAATCTAAATGTTTTAGTATACCATAATCTGATAACTCTACCGAGTATATGGGGATGCCATTCTCAGCAGAAAATAAATCTGTAAATGATACTTCAGGATAAAGTTCAAAATTACTATTCAACTGTTTGAAAAAAAATCGCAGGTAGGCATTTATACTTTGTTCATGTGACATATAGAAGTTATATTCATCTGAAAAGCTTTTGGTATTCCTTAAACCCGAATGAAAATCCCTGATGGCCTGTACTTCCAAGGCTTTATTCTCGTAGGTTTTATCAAATACAACACCTTGATCTGGGCAGGGACCATCCCCAAGAGTGATATTATATACTCCCAATTTCCTCAGTTGCTTAATAATAGTATTAATAATATAAATATCTGTTGTATATGGATATCCCTCTAAGGATACTAGATTAGGCTTTACTAATACCCTATCTGTACGTTTAATATTAATTGATTCCACAAAACTTTCTATAATGTTATTAATATTATGCGAACCATTTATATTACATATATGAAACATCTAATTATACCTCTTACAAAATTAAATTTATTTCCACCTTATTGCCTATGCAGTGTCATATTTGTACAAACTTAATACCAACATTATAGCAAGTGTTATAAATCCTGTCTACTCTTGCTTAATATTTTTAATTTTATGTTACAAGGCAGTTTGGGATTAATACTTTTTCAAATCTATTAACAATTCTGCGCCATTATACTACAACAATTGATATTCTGAAGAATTTTGGGGATAATTATGAGCTATTTGAATCTTATATCGTTTTCCTTTTTGCAGCAGCTCATGGAGAACTGAGTCAATAATATCTACACAAGGTTCATTACATAATATTTATGCTTTCTTCATTTGTCTCACATTCCGCATGATCAATTTACCATCTAATATTTATAAGTCTAGTTACTGCATTTTGCTTTATATGGAGTTTTTAGTAATCCTTCTTATTTCCATTTCATTCAAAAGAATGTCTTTAGGTACTAAAATTCAGCACCGAATCTATTGGCTCTAAGATCTTCTTCCTTTATATACTCAATTTCAATATCTTCTTCAAGAACAACGCTTTTAATAACTCTACATACTTTATATCCGAACACCATATATGATAAAGTTCATGAGCCGCAGCAAAGACTTGTTTTTCAAGAGGAAGATATGAATTTATATATACAAACCCGCATATTTCGTCATCAGCTATTGGGTAATATATAACCCTGCAATTCATTTCAAGGGCATTTGTATCATTATCATCCATATATGGCTTTATATCAGTAAGAGAATATGGCTTATGCTGTGATATTTTTCTCCAGTATACAGTGTATTTTACATTTGCAGTTTTGTGCTAGTCTTGATTAAGTCTTTGCTGCATAAAAAACAGCCTTTTGGTAATAACGTGAGTTCGACAAAAAAATAAACAATATAAAATCCCACCCAGATTCTTTATATTGTTTATTTTAGTCAACAAATAATAAAGATAAGGTGGGAAATTTATGAATAATATGTCTACAGAAGCCAGCCATAATCCTGTCTGCAATCCACCACGGCATCTACATATACATTACTGTCCTTAACCTGATAAAACAGCAGATATCGCTTCGCAACCAGGAGCTTACGATATTTACCTGATGGCACCAACGGATCGGAAAGCCATGGGTTTGGCTCTGGAAATTTCTCCAAGGACTTTGCTTTTTCATTAAACTCGACAATAAGTTGCAGGGCTGCTGTTTCACTGATCTGTGCAAGAAAACGGAAATGAGATACCAGCATTTGAGCCGCCTCATGGGAGATAATCACATTATACAACTTACTTTCGTTGAGCATCCAATACCTCCTTGACAGCGTCCTTCATCATCTTAGACATCTCGTCAACGGAATATCCTTTTTTGCCGCTCAATCTGTCTTCTTCCGCAGCAATCAGATTTTCCCGAAGGCGCAGCATACTTTCGCGTCTGGCAAAGGCTTCAATATCCATTACCACCAGATCTCCTTCTCCGTTTTTGGTCAGATATACCGGTTGTCCCGACTGCTTGCACAACTCGGAAATCTCATTGTAGTTTTTTCGGATTGCCGCAGAAGGCTTAATATTCATCATTCTTAACACCTCGTTTCGTAGTATTATTGTATACTTATTATATGCTTATTATACTATAACGGAGGCGATTTGTGAATCTTAGGGCATTTGTTGGTTTATTATCTAGTACATAACGTCTTTCAATATTATATATGTTTTGCATGGACAAGGGTTATATGGTTTACATCAAAGTGTTTGATGCTAGCTTGAAAGCTCATACCTGAAAAACCTTATACACATTCATCAGCACTTTCTATAAAGTTTGGGAATTTTTCGCCCTTTTCTAACCAGTGACTCTGTTTTACCAATTTGTATTGCTCCCATTTTTATATAAAATTCTGCCGCTTCTGGACTTGTTACTATTTCTACACCTTTGATGCCAAGGTTTTTGCAGCTTTCAAGCATATGCTCCCATAATAGTCTTCCATAGCCTTTTCCTATAAATTGGGGCTCAATATAAAAATACTCCAAGGAAGCTTCATCCTTGCTGGCTAAGATACTATAAAATCCAACTATATACTCGCCCTTTTCCATAACAAAGGTAGGATTGGTATTAATAAAATCCTCTGTTACCTTATATATGGATTTAAAGCTTTCCATGAAGTCAGAATCAAAACCCCAGTAAGACTCTGATTTTACTGCAATATCTGTTAGCGTATTGGCTTCAGTGGGTTTTGCTTTTCGTATATTTGTCATTTCTGCTACTACCCTCCTATACAGAAGGGGTTGAATATCTGGATATGTCAGTTTTTCCGGCAGCTTGTCAAACAGCTCTATTTTCTCTATTTCCAAATCAGGTAAAGCTCCTAACTCCTCTACCTCGGCATAAAACAATCTTCCATATGAGGCTTCATCATTTCTAATAACACAGTAGTCACATACAGGCTTTATTTGAAAGTTCAATGCTCCTGTTTCTTCAAAAAGCTCTCTTTTGGCGGTATCATTAATATCCTCGTCAATTTCCCTGCGCCCTCCCGGTATCTCCCAAGTGTCTCTGTCTTTGTGCTTTACAAATATCCATTTGTTTTTGTAAAGTGTAATAATTACTGCGTATTTTAGGTTTTGTTTTTTTGCTTGTCCTATGTTTTGGAATTGTATTTGCATGTTTGCCTCCGAAATAGGTGTTTTGGTGGGGTAAGAATGGTAGGTTAAATATAATACTATATACTTATTTAGTTTAATAATTTTATACAGTAGTTTAACCTTCTTTAATAATCTAATAAATATCAAGTATCACTGCCGAATGATCACTAAGTTCTTTCTGTACCGGAGCATGGAAATATACACAGTTCTTAACTTTATCTTTTAAATTTTTTGATATAAAGAAATAATCATACCTATATCCGTTTCCATTTCGTCCAATCCAGCTATATTCTTGCTTATCATTAAACAATATGCTAAATGCATCACAATAATTATTTCTTTCCAAGTTATCCAAAAACTCATATTCCCACTCCCTAAACATTGTATATTTGGGGATATGAGTTTTATGTACAGTATTTAAATCACCGCAAAATATTCTGTTATCCGTATACTCACTTAAATTTTTATCTAATTCTTCAATGAATTCTTTTTTTCTTTGATATTTTTCTGGCTTTCTATCATTAGACGGAACATACGTTCCTATCAATTCATACTGCTCCCCCATCCAATCAAAGTGCACAGACTTAACTCTAGAACTCAAGTAATCGAACCGCTTTGATAATAGACTTTCTGCTATTTGTACTTTGCTTAGTATCATTACCCCATATTCATTACCTTGAGGAATAGTGTACTCAATATAAAAATTTCTCTCTTTAAAATAATCATATAAATATTTACAACCCTTACTATTTTTAGTTTCAGTTAATACATAAATATCATGATTAAGACTGTACAACCAAGTTGCTTGAGATTGCGCTCTTTCTATAGAGGGGTTACCAATATTCCAACATAAAATCGTAAGTTTGTTCATATACTCTCCTTAGCTATTCATCTATTATATCGTAATCTACTCCATCTTCACTCTGACCTGAACTTATAATTGCAGCTAAACACCCGCTACAAGCCTTATTGTTAAAATTGATTTTTTCTAACTGTTCTATATTAATCGTGTCCTTAAATACGTTACCACATATATACTTACTATAATCGTATCTGCTATTAGAGTTTTTACATGCAAAAACTACATAAGGACAATTAGTAACATCACCATTACTAAATATGTAAATTATGTTTCCACCTTCACAATCACCATATTTTTTATTTTGTTCTGGAAATCTAATATAATTTATTTCAAATTTATCATCTATTAACCTAATAGTATTTTCTTTTATTTTTTTCATCTGCTGTTTAGAAGTACCAATTACACCTTTACAGTCATTTCCTCTCCCAAAATTGGACAAAGGATTCATTAAAACATATTTTGCGCCTACTTCTTTGGCAAATTTACAAATGTCAGTATACTCATTAATATCTGCATGGGTATTTGGTGTAACAAGTATACCTTGAAGTAAGCCGTTATCGGCTATACTTTTAATATTATCAATAATAGTGTTAAAGCAGTCATAGTTTCCTCGGAATACTCCATGACTTTCTTTTCTAAACCCATCTAAGCTAACATTAATATGTATATTTTTTAAACGTCGTAGCTTCATTATTTTTTCATCATTAATTAAAGTCCCATTAGTACATATGCCGACACAAAAACCTTCACAAGACAATAATTCAATAATATCAATTACTTCGCTATGAATGAAGGGTTCACCGCCCGTTAATGTGACTTTAACTACATTTAATTTTTTTAAAGCTGGAACTATGTATTTTCTTAGTTCTTCTAACGAAAGATAAATTCCTCTGCTTTCGGCATTTACAAAGCAATGTTCGCAGTTCAGATTACAGCGTTCCGTAATTTGTATCAAAGCTTTTCTATATGGTGGTTTGACTGAGGTTCTAAAATAGCAAATGGGAAGTTCGTCTTTACTCGTAACTTTTTTATCATAAAGCATTTTATCCCCTCCTTACTAACCATTCACATATTACTCACGTTCAAATCTGAAATAATACTATCAGTGTTTTTTTGGTTCTTATATATGCTTTCTCTCGAAGCTTCAACAAACTGTATATTATAATTAGATTTTAACTCTCTCGCTAGGTTTTCTACTCCATCCGATATCTTGAACTGTAAAGTATTCCAACTTAAACTCTTTGCCATATTAATATTTTCTTCTCTATCATCAATTATTAATATTTCACATGACTTACATTTAATATCATCTTGCAAAAACTTAAAATATTTCTCATCTGGTTTTAACATTTTATCTTTATATGAGAAAAAGCGTTTATAAACAAATTTATCAAAGTATTCATCCCTGAGGTATTTATCTCCATTTTCCTTGTCTAAGTTAGAAAAGAGTATAATCTTATAACCCATTTTCGATAATACATTCATTAAGCTTCTCATATATTTATTTGGTTTCCAAACCTCGCTCCAGACATCCTTAATTTTTTGCTTATCAGTAACTTTAAGCTTAGGCTTACTTTTTATATAGCGCTGCTTTGTGATTTCTTTTTCTACATATGTAACAATATCAATTTTACCCAAATTCAAATCTTCACTTAATACCAATTTATCGTTATGCCTATACTCAAGATTTAATCCCAGAATATTATTGATTCTATCTATAAAGTCCTTTTTATAGTCGCCATCAAAATATACACCTCCTAAATCAAGCACAATATATTTAATTATAGGATTAGTACTCTCAGTGTGTATGCTAATAAATTTATCAACTAATGAACTAATTAAAAATTGATCTTCTATATCAATCTTTTCGTAAAATTTATCATTGCTTTTACTTGTGAAGAAGTTTGTTTTATTAGTTTTTTGTACGAATAAAGCCCTCCATCCATTTTGTGGGGTGTATTTTAACTGTCCCCTTAAGTTGAGTATTTTATCCGAATTAATGCTATTATACTTTCTAATATCTACCCTTTTCTTCATTAGCCTATCATAAATATCTATTAGTTTAGAATCTTCCGAGCCTGAACATAGTATCTTACAGTTGGATTTTAACTCTTCCATTTTATTCAATTGTTTATTCGAATTCTTAAGAAAATCAATATCTTTACCTATAATATATAACTCACTGGCATCCTGTATGAATTTTTCAAACTCCTTGTTGACTTGTTTAGAGCTTAATATATTATTAACAGTTATGTTTTCTAGTTTATATATGAAAAATGCAATTATCAGTCCAGAAACTAGT
>CALGKJ010000229.1 GCA_937930535.1 uncultured Clostridia bacterium | reverse complement strand
TTTTATACATCATGTATTATATTTTATAATATATAATACAAAACTACAACACTCATGTTTTACATATTTTTACATATTCATCCTCCAAATTCCTAAACTTCATATAGATTCTACTAAAAAATCTAGAACATATGTATTTTTTTGTCGTATTTCGGATTAATTTGGCATTTTATCACTATTTAGTATTATATAAGCGTAAATCTGCAATATCTGTATCTCAAAAAGTAAATTTTTTTCGTTTTAGATTATTTATTCACGTACCGTAATGCGACATTACTATAAAATATGCTACAAAGAAAGTGATAGTGTTTTTACATTAAGGGTCTATTGTAAAGCATTTGTTTATTTATTGTGATTTCTTCTAGAAATCCAACCCCTTAGAATAAATGTATATATCACCGATACATGCTTTCAACTCTCTGATAAACTCCACATTTTTTGCACTAGTATTCTTCAGCAGTGTTATTAGTATCTTTTCCAGCTCTTTTAGCGCTGCCTCATCATTATGCTTTTTTACTATTTTTATCATATTATTTATTCCATTAACTATATATTTTCTATGCACAAATCCATCACCTATTTTACTTAATGTCTCAAACAGCTTATCTATTCCTTTTCTATACTGTCCCATTTGTTCAACAATTTGGGCATATGTCTGATGATAAACAAATAGTTTTTCAAAGTTATTTGCTTCAACATGATCATAGGCCATATTGATACTAATCAGTGCCTGTTCAAATTGCTGTATACACCTATAGGTCTCTGCCATATTATTATACACCCAGCTCAGCTTACCTCTATGATTTTCAAAGGTAATTAATGCTTTTTCGTAGTATTCCAGTGCATTTTTGTATAGGCCCTGCTTTTTATAATTTATTCCAATATTCATAGTTGCATCGCCCTTTTGGGTACAGTTCAATGATAAGCTTAGTGCCTTTTCAAACATGCCTTTTGCTCTTTCATATCTTCCAATAGTATTATAAAGTACACCATATCTGTAATAAAAATAATAAAGAGTCTCCTGATCGACTTCTACTCCGTCACTAATCAGCCGCTCTGCTTTTTCATAGGATTTCTTAGCCTTTTCATATTCAAGATTATAAAAATAAACCATTGCAATTTCCAACAAATATTGTATAGTCAAACAATTCATATTCCTATCAGCAATTGTCATTATGGACAGCTTAATAAATTCAATTGCTGAATCATTTAGGCTGCGTGAAAAATAGTGCATACCGATGTTTCTAAACATCATAGCCGATTCAATAATCATGTTTTCTTTAACACACATATTTTTTAAGGTTTCAAGAACTAACAAACTATCTTCATCATTGTAATCGTTTATGTTATCTGTCACATTAAGTACATACCTATGTATTTGTTCTTCAGGTGACAAAACTATTTGATAATATCCCATACCCATTGCCTGTGTAAGCTTTATTCTAAAAGTAGCAGAGCCACACTTTTTACTACGAAGATATCTTTTTAAGGAATCTGGATACAGCATAACCTCCTCAGCAAACTCCTCAATTGAACTATACTTTTGAAGTATTGCATTTTTAATTTGCTGTCCCTCAGTTAATATTTTTATATCACTTAAAGTTAATCTCAAAACCTTCACCACCACTATATTTACTATATAAGTCTTCTATACAGTTGAAAATTTGTTAATTGTGTATTCCCAGGTCTCAAAATATCTTCGTACTATATATAGAAACAACTTCAAAATTGAATTTTTCCAGTTGTTTCTCACAAAGAGATTAGCAACTCTTAACGAAAAGTATTTTGAGTTTTAGAGTTGGTTATCTATAAAGAGCCTGTCTGCACTCACTAAAGGCTGTTTAAGAGCTTTGTTAGCAGCTATACAGGATGTGTTTTCATTTTTAAGGCTTCCCCTATAAACATTCATTGATGTATAATATAGTTGAAATATGTTGATATAGGGTTTTTAGCTTAAAACTTAAATTATACCAAGCTAAAAACCTAGAAGGGAAGCAATCACTAGCCAATGAATAAGTTAAGTTTTATGGTTGCTTCCCTATAGCATAATAATAATGTAAATGTTAATACTAAACAATACTTTTTTTACAAAGAAAGGATTTAATATGAAGTATAGAAAATTTGGAAATCTTGACTACAATTGTTCAGTGCTTGGCTTTGGCTGTATGCGATTACCTGTAGTAAATAATGATGCATCAAATATTGATGAAACAGAAGCAAAGAATATGCTCAGATATGCCATCGACAATGGAGTAAACTACATAGATACAGCTTATCCCTATCATGGCGGAAACAGTGAACTATTCTTAAGCAGAGCCCTTGGAGATGGCTACAGAGAAAAGGTTAAGCTTGCAACCAAGCTTCCTATTTGGGCTGTGAAAACTATTGAGGACTGTGATAAATTTCTTAATGAGCAGTTGCAAAAGCTGGATACTAATTCTATAGACTTTTATTTAGTACATGCACTTAATAAAGAAAGATGGGATACCGTTAAAAATCTTAACATACTAAACTTTCTCGACAATGCAAAAGGAGATGGGCGTATTAAGTTTGCAGGCTTTTCATTTCATGAGGATATAAGCTTTTTCAGGACTATACTGGACGCTTATGACTGGGAAATGTGTCAGGTACAGTTTAACTACATGGAAGACCCTGCTTGGATAGATGAGATAAAGTATGCTCATTCAAAGGGCGTTGCTGTTGTAGTTATGGAGCCTTTGCTTGGCGGAAAAATTGCAGTTGAACCTCCATTGCATATAAAAGATATATGGAACAAATCAGAGATTAAAAGAACCCCTGCAGAATGGGCATTTAAGTGGATATACAATCACCCGGAGGTCTCACTGGTTCTTAGCGGTATGAGTACCTTAGAGCAGGTAAAGGAAAACCTTGATATTGCAGATAATGCCTGTCCGTTGTCCCTGACTGATAATGAATTAAGACTTATCAGCGAAGTAAAAGACTTATTCAACAGCAGTATGAGGATTAAATGTACTGAGTGCGGTTATTGTCTGCCTGACTGTCCCGGCAATATAAACATCTCTGCAACCTTCTACCATTATAACGATGCCGTTGCCTTTAACAGGCTTGAAAATGCGAAGACTGCATATAAAAGCTATCGAAACAAAAACACCGCCGATGCTTGTATAGAATGTGGAAAATGCGAAGAGCTTTGTCCTCAAAAGCTGCCCATAATAAAACATTTGAAGGAAGCCCATGATCTGCTGAATTCCTAAACTAAAACCTCCTAAAAACACATAACTTAAACTGTATTATGTGTTT